>JAFVWL010000056.1 GCA_017501695.1 Oscillospiraceae bacterium | reverse complement strand
GGGTAAGGCCTTCCGCAACGAGATCACCCCCGGCAACTTCACCTTCCGGACCCGGGAGTTCGAGCAGATGGAGTGTGAGTTCTTCTGCCAGCCCGGCACCGACCTGGAGTGGTTCGCCTACTGGAAGGACTTCTGCAAGAACTGGCTGCTGAGCCTGGGCATCAAGGAAGATTCCCTGCGGCTCCGTGACCATGACCCCGCCGAGCTGGCCTTCTACTCCCGTGCCACCACCGATATCGAGTACCAGTTCCCCTTCGGCAACGGCTGGGGCGAGCTGTGGGGCATCGCTGACCGTACCAACTACGACCTGGGCCGCCATCAGGAGGCCTCCGGCAAGTCCCTGGAATACTACGATCAGGAATCCAACGAGCACTATATCCCCTATGTCATCGAGCCCTCCCTGGGCTGCGACCGTGTGGCCCTGGCCTTCCTGTGCGAGGCCTACGACGAGGAGCAGGTTGGCGTGGACAAGAAGGGCAACCCCGACATCCGCACCGTGCTGCATCTGCATCCTGCCCTGGCTCCCTTCAAGGCCGCTGTGCTGCCCCTGAGCAAGAAGCTGAGCCCCAAGGCTGAGGAAATCTATGCCGAGCTGCGGAAGGACTTCATGGTGGACTTTGACGATGCCGGTTCCATCGGCAAGCGCTACCGCCGGGAGGATGAGATCGGCACCCCCCTGTGCATCACCGTGGACTTCCAGACCGTGGGCGATGAGAACACCCCTGCCGACCATTGCGTCACCGTCCGCAACCGGGACACCATGGAGCAGGTCCGCATCCCCATCGCCGAACTGAAGAACTACATCGCCGAGTTCTGCCGCTTCTAACGATCAAAACCACGCCCGATCCGGGCGTGGTTTTTGAATTGAGAATTAGGAATGAGGACTGTATCAATGACGGCAGTGTAACGACCTGTGAAACCAGGTGACGAAAAGAAATGTCATTGCGAGCCAGTGCGCACACTGGCGTGGCAATCCGTTCTCCAACATGTCTTGATGTTGCCGGAAGTTCGGCGAAACCGTTGATCTATATAGAAAACTGACCCGCCGAAAGGTGGGTCAGTTTTTGCGGAATTATGCGTCGGTGGATTCGTTGGCGGAGAGTAACTCCGGGTGTTTTTCTGTCAGCCATTCCTGAATGATGATCTCTGTGAGCTGAGAAATGCTCCATCGCTTCTCCTGAGCCAGGGATGAAAGAATATCTTTTGTAGCTTTATCTGTGCGGTATGTGATGTATTCGGTCTTTTTCATAACATTATCACCCATATACATGGTATACCTTTTTGCTTGACGGTTCATTAAATACTAGGTATACTTAGTATACCACAAAAGGAGGGTCAAAAATGAATGAAACTATGATTGAGGAAATCTACTATACACTTATCGGAGAAATGGTGTCCGGGGCAGAGGTACCGGGAGTGAACAATCTCTTTGTGCCAGGATCGGAGTGTTACCGACTGTTTGATGAGCAGTACCACGCACGCGACAGACTGTTGGAACGACTGGGTGTTATGGGCGAAGATCCGGATTTGGAAACCGTGATTGCAAACGGTGAACAGATTCAAATGATACTTGCTATGGAAATGTTCCGTTTGGGGCTTCACTTTCGGGAATTATGATTATTCCGATGCCACAGTCATTGCTACGGGAGTTGTTAGATGGTTGCGATTTTGTGATTGCTCGGTTCTGCTCGTTTTGAAAAATGGACCGGAGAGGGTTGCGAATGCGGCGGCGGGTGTGGTATAATGATAACATCTATCAAAAGGCGGTGATCCGTGTGAAAAAATCCCCGAAATTCTGGACTGCCCTGGTGATTTTCAGCCTGGTGGGTCAGGTGGCCTGGGTCATGGAAAATATGTACTTCAACGTGTTCATCTACAAGATGTTCCACGCCAGTGCCGATGCCATTTCCGCCATGGTCAGCGCGTCCTCCATCGCGGCTACGGTGACTACCCTGCTCATCGGTGCCCTCAGCGACAAGGTGGGCAAGCGGAAGCTGTTCATCTGCGGCGGCTATATCCTATGGGGCCTTTCCATCTGGAGCTTTGCCGCCATCCGGCTGGACATCATCGAGGCCATTTTCCCCGCCACCGTATCCGCGGCGGCTGTGGGCGTCAGCCTGACCATCATTCTGGACTGTGTTATGACCTTCTTCGGCTCCGCCGCCAATGACGCGGCCTTCAATGCCTGGCTCACCGACGCCACGGATGAAACCAACCGGGGTGCGGCGGAGGGTATCAATTCCATGATGCCCCTGGTGGCCATTCTGGTGGTCTTCGGCGGCTTTATGAGCTTCGACCAGGACCTGCCGGAAACCTGGACCCTGATCTTCGGGGTCATCGGCACCGCCGTTCTGGCCCTGGGCGTGGCTGGCTTCTTCCTCATTGACGAGGTTCCCGTGAAGACCGAGGGCAACGAGAATTACTTCCGGAACCTGGTCTACGGCTTCCGGCCCGGGGTCATCCGGGAAAACCCCGGATTCTATCTGACCCTGCTGGCTTATGCCGTGTTCAACATCTCCATCCAGATCTACATGCCCTACCTGATCCTGTACTATAGCGTGTCCCTGGGCATGGACAACTATGTGCTGATCTTCGCCCCGGCCATTATCCTGGCGGCGGCCTTCACCTTCTTCTACGGCAAGGTCTACGACAAGCGGGGCTTCACCGGATCCGTCATCGCCCCCATCGTGCTGCTGATGGGCGGCTACACTGTGCTGTACTTCTTCAAGGACATGATCCCCGTGTTCCTGGGCACGCTGATTATGCTGTCGGGCTACCTGTCCGGCATGGGCATTTTCGGTGCCATGCTCCGGGACCGGACCCCCCAGAACAAGGCAGGTATGTTCCAGGGCCAGCGGATCATCGGGCAGGTGCTGATCCCCGGTGTCATCGGCCCGGCCATCGGTGCCTGGGTCCTGCGGGACGCGGAAATGATCCTCAATTCCGACGGCACCTATTCCTTTATTCCCAATGAGAATATTTTCCTGGCTGCTTTCGTGGCTGCCATCTTCATCTGGGTCATGTTCATCCCTCTGTTCCGGCAAATCCGGGGAGAAAAGAAGTAAATCCATCGGCAGGGCGGCTTGCCCTCAAGCCGCCGCCAGCGAACGCAGTTCGGTAGAATAATTCGGGAAAACCGGCCCTACCGGAACATTTTCAAAAACTACGCTACAACAAGGAGCTGATATGATGCTGCAGGAACTGCTGACCCCCTGGGGGGAGCAAATCTCCGATACCCCCTGGCAGGTATATCCCCGTCCCCAAATGCGGCGGGATAGTTATGTAAACTTAAACGGCTGGTGGGATTTTGAAACCGGCTGGGACCAGCCGGAGGAATTCACCCGGCGGATCCGGGTGCCCTTCTGCGTGGAAAGCGTCCTGTCCGGCATTCATGAGCATTTCCCCGAGGGTACGCCCCTGTGGTACCGCCGGCGGTTCACCCTGCCCCAGGATTTCAACCGGGGCCGTGTCCTGCTGCACATTGACGCGGCGGACCAACGCTACACCTGCTTCCTCAACGGGGAAGAGGTGGGCTGCCATGTGGGCGGCTACACCAACGCTGTCTTCGACATTACCGAAGCCCTCCGTCCGGAAAATGAGTTGATCGTCTGCTGTGCGGACGATCTGAAGGACCTGACCCTGCCCTATGGCAAGCAGGTGCTGCCCAAGAAGCGGGGCGGTATGTGGTACACCCCGGTGTCCGGCATCTGGCAGACCGTGTGGCTGGAAAGCGTTCCCGAGAACTACATCCATGATCTGAAGATCGTGAACAAAGGCCACACCGTCACCGTCGATGTGGGAAACGAAGCCCTGAGCGGCACCGTGGCGGTGAAGAACCTGGGCCGCTTCGAACTGACGGCAGGCAAGGCGGTCATCGAGATTGAGAACCCCCACCTGTGGAGCCCGGAGAATCCCTACCTCTATGAATTTACCGTGACCTGCGGAGACGACACGGTCAGCTCCTACTTCGCCGTCCGTACCCTGGAAATCAAGACTGTGGGCGGCCATCCCCGGCTGTGCCTCAACAGCAAGCCCTATTTCTTCCACGGACTCCTGGATCAGGGCTACTGGCCCGACGGCATCTACACCCCCGCCAGCCCCGAGGCCTACGCCTGGGACATCCAGAAAATGAAGAGCCTGGGCTTCAACACCCTGCGGAAGCATATTAAGGTGGAGCCCCAGGAATTCTACTACCAGTGCGACAAGCTGGGCATGATCGTCTGGCAGGATTTCGTCAACAACGGCGACTACGGCTACGTCCGGGATACGGTGCTGCCCACCCTGGGCTGGCAGGTCTGGCCGGACCGGCACAAGCATCTGAACAAAGCTGCCCGGGCGGGATTTTTCCGCTGCATGGAGGAAACTGTGGCTCAGGTAGGCAACCACCCCTGCATCTGCTACTGGACCATCTTCAATGAAGGCTGGGGCCAGTTCGGCAGCTCCGCTGCCTATGACCGGCTGAAGGCCCTGGACGATACCCGGTTCATCGATTCCACCTCCGGCTGGTGGCGGGGCCACAAGACCGATGTGGACAGCCGCCATATCTACTTCGGCCAGTGGTGGCAGCTCAAAAAGGGTCCCAAGCCCCTGGTCCTCAGCGAGTGCGGCGGCATGACCTACCCCGAGGAAGGCCACCTCTTTAACCCCGAGGACTCCTACGGCTACAAGACCTGCAAGA
Source organism: Oscillospiraceae bacterium (assembly GCA_017501695.1). GTDB lineage: Bacteria > Bacillota > Clostridia > Oscillospirales > Oscillospiraceae > Faecousia. The sequence continues at coordinate 4,265 of JAFVWL010000056.1, read as the reverse complement.
GCCTTCAGGAGTTCCAGTACGGCATCACCGACCTGTATTACAAGCAGCTCATGCCCGCCATCCGAAACAAGGGCCTGTGCGCCACCATCTACACCCAGGTCAGCGATGTGGAGGATGAGATCAACGGCCTGGTGACCTACGACCGGAAGGTGGTCAAGGCGGACCAGAAGCTCATGCGGGAGCTGGCAGACTGGCTCCAGAAGCTGGTGGCCGAGGAATAAGCAAGCAACAGAAATGGCCCTGCCGGACGGCAGGGCCTTGCTGTATGGATGGGGGTATATTATTCCTGCTCCACCATTTCTTCCTTCAGCTCGTTGCGGCGGATCAGGAACCGGCGGATGGCGAACAGGCCGGCAATGCAGGCCACGCAGGCCAGATTGCTCCAGTAATCGTCGTGGCTCAGGATCACATGGCGGGTGATAGCCACGGTAAGGACTTCCAGAATGTTGGCGGGGGTGGTATCGATGAGCATTCGCACAAACTCCAGACCCACCACGATGGTCAGCAGATTGTGCATCACATGGTTGATCTCTCCAAAGTACGACGCGTCGGTAAACATATGATAGACCTCGATGCCCAGGGCGATCAGCAGAGAAGCCAGGGTCAGGAACGCGATGAACTGCTCCAATACGTGCAGGGCCCGGCGGAAAATATGTTCCACAAGCTTATCCCGCTTTTCCACTTTCTCCAGATGCTCCCGGATCTTGGGATCGTCAGTTTTGGTTGGATGGTTGTGTCCCACAGAAAGTCCTCCTTTGTGTTGATAGAAATATCATACATGATTTTTACCAAAAATGGAAGAACTTTTTTCTGAGAATTTGTTCCAATGGTGGTACGAAAGTTAATTTTTGGTTACAATTTCTGAAAACCATTGACAAAATCTGAAATCGGGTGTATAGTTCCCTCCGGCTATTGCCAAAATATAATTTAATAAGGAGACGATGCAAAATGAAATGGGGTAGCTTTGGCTCTGTCCATATTGCAACCCTGATCCTGGCGGCACTGATCCTGCTGCTGACCTATCAACTTCTGAAAAACAAAAGCCAAAAAACGCAGATCCTGGTACTGTTCCTGCTGAGCCTCACCGGCAACGCATCTACCATTTATAATCTGGTCCTGTGGGGCGAGCCCCTGGACTATCTGCCCCTGCACCTGTGCGCCATCAACGCGCTGCTCCTGCCCTTCGCTGTGCTGAGCCGGGAAAAACGGGTGTGCAACCTGCTGCTCCTGTGGAGCCTGGGCGCTCTGGTGGCTCTGGTTGCCAACGGTGTCATGGCCGATGTGGACATCTTCAGCGATGTGTTCTTCTTCTATTACATGCCCCATGTCTTTGAATTCGGCATTCCCCTGCTGCTGTTCCGGCTGGGCCTGGTGGAAAAGGACCCCAAGTGCATCAAGACCACCCTGGGCTATACCTGGCTGGCCTATACCGGTGTCTACGGCATCAACAAGCTGATCAATTTCCTGTGCGCCGCCCTGGAGGTAACCCGGCAGGATGGCAGCCTGGTCCAGGTCAACTATATGTACTCCATGGGCCCCATTGATCCCCTGTCCGGTGCACTTTGGAACATCCTTCCCTGTGAATACTGGTATATGCTCCTGGCACTGCCCATCATCGCCGTGTATCTGGTGGCCCTGTATGCGCCTCAGATGATCACGGAAAAGAAGCGCCAGTTGGATTCCCTGCCCGTGTTCTTTGGAAAGAAATAAGCAAAAAGCAGAGCCGATGGCTCTGCTTTTCTTATACCTTAAACCGGTTGAAATACTCGTACAGCGGGATAAGCTGCCGGAAGAACTCCGCCACCCGGAGTCCCAGCTCCGGACCGAAGGTTGCTTCGCTGAAATCCTCGTGCCGGGTGCAGCCAATCTGGCCCTTCCAGGCGAAATAAGGCACCAGGTCCGGATTCTCGCAGGGCTTGGGCCGCTTGTAACACACCGCCTCCACCTTCTGGCCCGTGGCGGCCTCCGTCCGGGCCATAAGGTCCAGAAATTCGGTGGGATTGGCGGCAATGTGCCTGCGGAAATCCTCCAGCACCGCCACCCGGGGCTGCCAAATAAAGAAGCCGTAGTCCACACCCTCGGGATTGATCTCGAAATACAGGCAGGGGTTCTCACCCCACCAGGCCACGTCCTGACGGATGCAGATCCAAAGGCTCTCCTTGTAGGGCTCCGGGGGGTGCATCCGGGCATCCCGGTAGATCCGGCTGACCTTCACAATATTGCCGGGCCGGTCCAGGAAATCCCGGAACAGATCGGCACCCAGGGCTTTCATGGGCTCGTAAAGATAGTTTACATAATTCTTCTTGTGTTCCTGGAACCAGTCCCGGTTGTTGTTCATGCGGATGCCCCAGAGGAAATCCACCGTCTCCGGAGAAAAGCCTTCAAACATAGCAAGACCTCTTTCGCTGTTTTTCTCTATCATAGCCGGATTTTCAGAAAATGTCAAATCCGAGTTTGGACAGGCCCCCGTAGGGCGTGGCTTCCCAGGCCCGCCGCCAACCTGTCGATGTCGGTGTTGTATCGATAGCCGCACCCAGCTACCGACCACTGTGTCATTCCGAGGGCGACCCGTGGGAATCTCCTGGTGGAATGAGGAGAAATCTGTCAATCCGGGATTCAACGAAAATGCTCGATGTTAATTGGATGGCTGGTTGCATAAGACGGTGCTGTAGATTGCCACGGCCCGTTGGGCCTCGCAATGACGTAGTTGGGCGGCGTGTCAAGGATGCCACGCCCTACGATGTTATTCGTTACCTGGTTGTCAATGTAGGGACCGGCCTCCTGGACGGTCCTTTCCGACGGCTTTGCCGTCGGACGGGCGACCGTAAAGGTCGCCCCTACGCGAAGATTTCCAATAATCCACGGGATTGCCCGCCCTGCACGAAAAACCCCCGACCTTGCGGTCGGGGGTAATTTACTTAGTACATACCGCCCTGGGCCGCGGCAGCCGCGGCGGCGGCATCGGCGGCGGGATCGGGCTTGTCCACCACCAGGGACTCGGTGGTCAGGACGCAGGCGGCAATGGAAGCGGCATTCTCCAGGCTGGAGCGGGTAACCTTGGTGGGGTCCACGATGCCGGCGGCGATCATGTCCACATACTCCTCGGTGTAGGCGTTGTAGCCGTAGCCCACCTTGCCGGAGTTCTTCACCTTCTCCAGGACCACGGAGCCGTCCACGCCGGCGTTCTGGGCGATCTGGCGGACAGGAGCCTGGAGGGCGGTGGCAATGATCCGGGCACCGGTGCGCTCGTCACCGGTCAGAGTCTCGATCAGGGCCTCCACGGCGGCGATAGCGTTGACCTGGGCGGTACCGCCGCCGGCCACGATGCCTTCCTCCACAGCCGCCCGGGCGGCGTTCAGGGCATCCTCCACACGGAGCTTCTGCTCCTTCATGGCGATTTCGGTCTGGGCGCCAACCTTGATAACGGCTACGCCGCCGGCCAGCTTCGCCAGGCGCTCCTGGAGCTTCTCCCGGTCGTAATCACTGGTGGTGGTGGCGATGGCGCTGCGGATCTGGTGGGCCCGGGCACGGATGGCCATTTCGTCACCGGCACCGTCCACGATGGTGGTGGTGTCCTTGGTGACCACGATCTGCCGGGCGCGGCCCAGATCGTTCAGGGTGGCCTCGGACAGCTCCATGTTGAGCTGGCTGGAGATCACGGTGCCGCCGGTGAGGACGGCGATGTCCTGCAGCATTTCCTTCCGGCGGTCGCCGAAGCCGGGGGCCTTGACGCAGACCACGTTGAAGTTGCCGCGGAGCCGGTTCAGCAGCAGGGTGGCCAGAGCATCACCCTCCACATCCTCAGCAATGATGATCATCTTCTTGCCGGCCTTGACCACGGGCTCCAGAATGGGCAGGATCTCCTGGATGGAGGCGATCTTCTTATCGGTGATCAGCAGGAAGGCATCGTCCAGGACGGCTTCCATCTTGTCGGTATCGGTGACCATATAGGGGGAGATATAGCCCCGGTCGAACTGCATGCCGTCCACAACCTCCAGGCCGGTTTCGGCGGTCTTGCTCTCTTCGATGGTAATGACACCCTCGGTGCCCACCTGCTCCATGGCCTGGGCGATCAGGGCACCCACAGCCTCGTCACCGGAGGACACGGTGCCCACCCGGGCGATGGCGGCGGAATCGGACACGGGAACGGTGTGCTCCTTGATGGAGGCCACAGCGGCGGCCACGGCCTTCTCGATGCCCTTGCGCATGACCATGGGGTTGGCACCGGCGGACAGGTTCTTCAGACCCTCCCGGGTGATGGCCTG
>JAFVWL010000055.1 GCA_017501695.1 Oscillospiraceae bacterium | reverse complement strand
TTTCAAGCGGATTTTTCAATCCGCGTTCTTGTCATGCCCAAATTGCAAAAAAGAGTATCCAAAACAGTCGCCTGTCTTGGATACTCTCGTTTCTCTTTGGTTTGCCCTCCAGGTTATGTCACTAACTTAATGACATTGACCCGTTGGGTGGTCTTTTCTTTTTGGTGGAGACAACAGGACTCGAACCTGTGACCTCATGCGTGTGAAGCATGCGCTCTAACCAGCTGAGCTATGCCTCCATTCCGGAACGAAATAGATTATATCACAAACTTCATAAATGTCAAGCACTTATTTTGTGTTTCCGGAAAATCCCATCAGGGCTCCCTGGCGGTCAGGGCCAGCAATTCCGCGATTACTTTGTCCAGCAACGGCAGATATTTGTCGTCAATCCGGCGGATATTGTCGGCGCGCGCCGTATCCTCTGCCCGTTCCACGCCAAACAGCACATAGTCCGCGGACAGGCCCAGCACATGGCAGACCTTGGTCAGCATCTTGACGGAGATCCCCGTGCGGCCCCGTTCCAGCTCCGCCAGATAGGATACGCTGACATCCAGCTTTTCCGCGAATTTCTCCCTGGTGTAGCCCATATTCTCCCGGGCCTGTCGAATTCGTGTATGCAATACGATCACCTCTATATATAGTATCGGTTATCGGAAAATAAAATAAAATCAACTTATATTGTATGTTTTTTATCTTGTATTAGTTGATGTTGTGTGCTATACTTTGGTTATCCCAACAAAAAGGAGAGAAAAACCATGAAAGCAATCGTATGCGAAATGTGCGACAGCCATGATGTGGTCAAACAGGACGGCCTGTTTGTCTGCCAGAGCTGCGGCACCAAATACACCCCCGAGGACGCAAAAAAGCTGATGGTGGATGTTTCCGGCAGCACCGTCAAGGTCGATGAAAGCAGCAGAGAGGAAAGCCTGCGGAAGCTGGCCCGGGAGGCCAAGGACGCCGGCAACGCCGAAAGAGCCGCCGACTATTATGGTCAGTTGGCTGTCCTGTGCCCTGACGACTGGGAAGCCACCTTCTTCTCCGTCTACTTCACCTCTGCCTCCTGTAAGATCGGCCAGATTGCTTCGGCAGCATCCCACGCCGGAAGCGCCGCCTATCAGTCCCTGGTCAAAATTTCCAAGCACCTGCCCAAGGCCAATCATATCACCGCCAGCAACATCGTGGCAGATTATGTCCTGCACCTGAGAAATGGTCTGCTGAGCGCCGCCCGGGATCATTACACCAAGCATTCCAGCGTCAACGGCACCGCTGCTGAGTTTGAAGCCCGGAAAAAAGCCATCAACAACATGATTCGGGAAACCGCCGAGGGCCTGATCCTCTGCGGCAACAAGGATAAGGCCGTATCGTTCTACATGAGCATCAAGGACCAGTTCGGTCCGGAGGCAATGGCCGACATTCTGGATAGAATCCAGCCCGGCCTGGGCCTGGAGTTCCTGAAAAACGAGGTCAAAACAGGAGCCAAGGATCAGAAGGGTGCCGCCATTTGGGCCGTGATCTGGGCTGTCCTCTGCGGCGGCATCTTCGCCTATCTTTACATCTCCTACGGCTATTTCGATCTGATGGAATACTTTGAAGACAGCTTCTGGGCCGCCATGGGTCTGGTCGTTACCTTCCTCTCTTTCATTGGCTGCCTGTTGCTCGGTGCCGGTTCCAACGCCCGCGGCAAGGTCATCAACAACGCCATCAAGAAAAGAGAAGGCAAATAATACGCACTCCGGGGAGCCTGTGGCTCCCCGGATTTTTGCCTTGTCCCCCGGCGGCATCTGTGGTACAATGGCCCGGAGGTGATTCCCCATGCGATACAAAACCATGGTCCCCGGGATTTTTTTGGCCCGGCCCAACCGCTTCATCGCCCACGTGGAGATCGACGGAAATGTCGAAATCTGCCATGTAAAAAACACCGGCCGCTGCCGGGAGCTGCTGCCCGCCGGGGCACAGGTCTGGTGTCAGGCAGCCGATGACCCCAAACGCAAGACAAAATTCGACCTGATCACCGTCCGCAAGGGTGACCGGCTCATCAACATGGACTCCCAGGCTCCCAACGCCGCGGCAAAGGAATGGCTCCTGTCCGGCGGCCTGGGTCCCATTGAGGACCTGCGGGCCGAAACCGTCCACGGGGACTCCCGGTTCGACTTTTCCTTCACCCTGGAGGGGAAGCGGTGCTTCCTGGAGGTCAAGGGCGTAACACTGGAAAATGACGGTGTCTGCGCCTTCCCCGATGCCCCCACAGAGCGGGGCGTCAAGCATCTGCAGGGTCTGACCCAGGCCGTCCGGGAGGGCTTCGGAGCCTTCGTCCTCTTCGTCATCCAGATGCCGGACGTGAAATACCTGCGGCCCCACGACGAGCGGGACCCGGCCTTCGGCAAGGCCCTGCGGGAGGCAGCCGCCGCCGGAGTCACGGTCCTGGCCATGGACTGCGCCGTGACCCCCGATTCCATGGAGCTCCGGCTCCCCGTCCTGGTGGACCTGCGATAAAAAAACACGCCCGAGGGCGTGTTTTTTCATTTTGCATTTTTACTGCGGTCTGCGCTTGCGGCACAGGTAGTAATCCAGGTTCTCCTTCATATTCCCGGGCATCTCCCGCTTCACGGGACAGTGGACGGCGTTTGCCATGCGGCCGGTAAAGGCGGTGATGAACTCCATATCCGCCGCCATCTGGGGCCCGCTCATCAGGGCCTTGGTGTCGTAGCTGTTGTGAATGGTGCCCGTATTCTGGGGCGCGATCCGGGCAAAGGACACCGCGGGGATCCCCTTGTCCGCGAAGGGGGTAGAGTCGCTGGAATACACATCCTGCCGTCCGGTAATGGGGAAGCCCAGCTCGCTGCCCATGTATGTAATGTAGTGCAGGAGCTTTTCCTCGGCGGTAACGCAGGTGATGAACTTGCCCATGATGCAGCCGATCATATCCAGGTTGATATTCAGGACCACCTTGCTCAGTTCCTCCTCATGGTCCTGGCAATAGGCCTTGGCGCCCAGAAGGCCCCGCTCCTCACTGCCGCACCAGACAAAGCGCAGGCCGAAGCGGTGGGGATTCTTGGCGAAATGCTCCGCCACAGCCAGGATGCCCACGGAGCCGGACATATTGTCGTAAGCACCCTGGGACAGAGAGGTGGAGTCATAGTGGGCAGTAAGGACGATCCACTGATCGATCTGGCCGGGCAGATCCAGGATCACATTATGAGACTGACCCTCGTATTCCTCCTGCTTCAGGATAAGCTTGGCGGTCTTGGCGTCATTTTCCACCAGCTTCACCGCGTCCTTGGCATTGATGTTCACACCGGGGATCTTGTTACCCTGATGGACCTGGGCCCGCAGCTCCCGCTGGTCGATGTCATGGTCGGCGTAATTGACGTTGCCGTCATAGGTAATAAAGCCCAGGGCCCCGTTTTCCCGCAGGTCCTGATAGACCCAGTGGCCCAGGTAGCCATCCACCAGGACGATCTTGTCCTTGCACAGGGACAGGGAGTAGGAATCCGTACCCCGGAGATAGTACAGCGGAGCCTCGATTTCGGCAGAACCGGCGTTGAGATATCCCTTGCAGGGGATCTCCTGACCGTCCACCAGGAGCTTGGCCTCCTGAATATTGGCCATCTGCACCGGGAAAGCTTCCAGCTTTGCTTCCGCTCCAAATTCAGCGCAGCAGGCGGCCAGATACTGAGCGGCCTTCAGTTCCTCCGGGCTGCCGCCCATACGAACATAGGCCGTATCGTCAAAAATCTGCATAATCTTCTGAATGTCCATGGTGTACCTCCGTTTGTTTTTCTGGATACAACACATGGTAACCCATTTCCAGCAAAAAAGCAAGCGCAGATTTCGGAATCCATACTGCGTAGGGCGGGGCCATGGCCCCGCCGGCCGGGAATCGTTTACCTCCCGGTATCGAACTGTGGAACCAGGTAACAAAAACAAATGTCATTCCGAGGGCGAGAATGTGGTATAATGTTTTTGGACAACTCACGAAATGACAAAAGGAGAGATCGAGATGCCCAAAGGCGAGAGAAAAAAGTATACCAAGGAGTTCAAGCTCAGTGCGGTGTATCTGATGCTGAGCAAGACCATGCAGCCGAA
>JAFVWL010000054.1 GCA_017501695.1 Oscillospiraceae bacterium | reverse complement strand
GTCTGATACCATTCGCCGTAGCTGTGGCCCAGGGCAGGAACATAAGTGTCCACATAGCTGTCGCCGCAAGCGGTACAAGTGTGGGTCGTGTAGCCTTGCTCTGTACAGGTCGGAGCTGTGACCACGGACTTGTAATTATGGCCGGTGGCCTTGATCGTGCGAGTCTCGTAATGGTCGCAATTGTCGCAATCTCTCCGCTCCTGACCGTTTTCGGTACAGGTAGCTTCCTTGGTCACAGTCCAGTTACCAAACTTGTGGCCAGTCGGGTTTACATAACTATCCACGTAGCTGTCACCACACTTGGTACAGGTGTGGGTGGTGTAGCCCTGTTCGGTACAAGTGGGGGCAGTAACGACGGACTTGTAATTATGGCCGGTTGCTTCAATGGTCCGGGTTTCGTAGTGATCGCAATTCTGGCAGTCTCTGCGTTCCGTGCCATCTTCCGTACAGGTCGCAGCCTTAACTACGGTCCAGTTGCCAAACTTGTGGCCTGTTGCGCTGCCGCGGTCCACCACGGTGTCGATAGCATCGCACCGTTCGCACTTGGCGGTCTTGGTGCCGTCCTCAGTGCAGGTGGCGTTGCCATCACTGACATAGGTCACGAAGTTATGGCCCAGAGCAGGCACAAAGGTGTCCACATAGGTGTCGCCGCACTTGGTACAGGTGTGGGTCGTGTAGCCTTGCTCCGTACAGGTAGGCTCCGTCACAACGCTGACATACTCGTGCTTCAGCATGGGGATCACCCGGGTCTGGTAATGATCGCAGCGGGTGCAGTCCCGACGTTCCTCGCCCTCGGATTCGTAGGTGGGAGCTTTCGTCTGATACCATTCACCGTAGCTGTGGCCCAGAGCGGGTACATAGGTGTCCACATAGCTGTCACCACAGATGGAACAGGTGTGGATAGTGTAACCGCGTTCCGTACAAGTGGGGGCAGTCACCACGGACTTGTAATCATGGCCAGTGGCCTCGATGACACGGGTTTCGTAGTGATCGCAATTCTGGCAATCTCTCCGCTCGGTGCCGTCCTCGGTACAGGTTGCGGCCTTAACTACGGTCCAGTTGCTGAACTTATGCCCGGTGGGGTTCACATAGGAATCCACATAGCTATGTTCGCACTTGGAACAGGTGTGGGTAGTGTAACCCTGCTCCGTACAAGTGGGGGGAGTCACCACGGACTTGTAATCATGGCCGGTAGCCTTGATCGTGCGAGTCTCGTAATGGTCGCAGTTGGCGCAATCACGGCGCTCGATGCCCTCTTCCTCGCAAGTAGCTGCCTTGGTCACATACCAGTTGCCGAACTTGTGTCCAGTTGCATCCACATAGGAATCCACATAGCTGTCACCGCAGAGGGTACAGGTGTGGGTCGTATAGCCTTGCTCGGTACAGGTGGGGGCTGTGACGACGGATTTGTAATTGTGCCCGGTGGCGGTAATCGTACGAGTCTCATAGTAGTCGCAGTTGGCGCAGTCTCGTCGTTCCTGGCCATCCTCGGTACAGGTAGCTTCCTTGGTGACAACCCAGTTACCGAACTTGTGGCCGGTCGGGTTTACATAACTATCCACGTAGCTGTCACCACAAACGGTACAGGTATGAGTGGTGTAGCCCTTTTCTGTACAGGTGGGAGCGGTAACCACAGATTTGTAGTTATGTCCGGTTGCTTCAATGGTCCGGGTTTCGTAGTGATTGCAATTCTGGCAATCTCTCCGCTCGGTACCGTCCTCGGTACAGGTAGCTTCCTTGGTGACATACCAGTTACCGAATTTGTGCCCGGTGGCGCTGCCGCGGTCCACCACGGTGTCGGTGGCATCACACCGTTCGCACTTGGCGGTCTTGGTGCCGTCCTCGGTGCAGGAGGCGTTGCCGTCACTGACATAGTTCACAAAATGGTGCCCCAGGGCAAGAACATAGGTATCCACATATTTGTCACCGCACTTGGTGCAGGTGTGGGTGGTGTAGCCCTGTTCTGTACAGGTAGGAGCGGTAACCACGGACTTGTAATCGTGCCCAGTTGCTTCGACGGTACGGGTTTCGTAGTGATCGCAATTCTGGCAATCTCTCCGCTCAGTACAGTCCTCGGTACAGGTTGCCGCCTTGGTCACATACCAGTTGCCAAACTTGTGGCCAGTGGGGTTTACATAACTATCCACATAGTTGTGACCGCAAACGGTACAGGTGTGGGTGGTGTAGCCTTGCTCTGTACAGGTGGGAGCGGTAACCACAGACTTGTAATCATGGCCAGTGGCCTCGATGACACGGGTTTCGTAGTGATCGCAATTCTGGCAGTCTCTGCGTTCCTGGCCGTCCTCCGTACAGGTAGCGTTCTTAGTGACAACCCAGTTACCGAACTTGTGGCCAGTCGGGTTTACATAACTATCCACATAGCTGTCACCACAAACGGTACAGGTGTGGGTGGTGTAGCCCTGTTCGGTGCAGGTGGGGGCAGTAACCACGGACTTGTAATTGTGTCCGGTTGCTTCGATAGTACGACTCTCGTAATGGTTGCAGTTGGCGCAATCTCTCCGCTCGGTGCCGTCTTCCGTGCAGGTGGCGGCCTTAGTTACAGTCCAGTTGCTGAATTTATGCCCGGTTGGGTTTACATAACTATCCACATAACTGTGACCGCAGTTAGCACAAGTGTGGGTAGTGTAGCCTTGCTCTGTACAGGTCGGGGCGGTGACCACGGACTTGTAATCGTGTCCGGTGGCGGTAATCGTACGAGTTTCGTAGTGGTCGCAGTTATCGCAATCTCTGCGCTCGGAACCATCCTCGGTACAGGTCGCTTCCTTGGTGACATACCAGTTACCGAATTTGTGTCCAGTTGCATCCACATAGGAATCCACATAGCTGTGACCGCAGTTGGCACAGGTGTGGGTAGTGTAGCCCTGTTCGGTGCAGGTAGGCTCGGTGATCACGGACTTGTAATCGTGACCAGTTGCTTCAATAACACGAGTCTCGTAGTGGTCACAATTCTGGCAATCTCTCCGTTCCGTGCCATCTTCCGTACAGGTCGCAGCCTTAACTACGGTCCAGTTGCCGAACTTGTGGCCTATTGCGTTCACATAGCTGTCGGTGTAGCTGTGTCCGCACTTAGTACAGGTGTGGGTAGTATAGCCCCGTTCCGTACAGGTAGGCGCGGTAACCACAGACTTGTAATCGTGACCGGTGGCTTCAACAGTGCGGGTTTCGTAGTAATTGCAGTTGATACACTCCCTCCGTTCCTGGCCAACTTCGGTACAGGTGGCGGCCTTGGCAACGGTCCATGCACCATAGCAATGGACCTCTGTTGGGAAAATCTCCGTCACCCGTTTGTCACCGCAGAGTTCACAGATTTTCAGTGAGTAGCCGTTGTTTGTGCAGGTTGCCAACTGGTAAGCATTCTCATAACTATGGGTACACTCCGTAAGTACTGTCAGTTCCCCGACAACACTGTACTTATCCAAAACATTGCCGCCTAGAACAACCGTTTCCGCTGCACTGGAACTCAACAGATTGACCCCGGGGCGGGTATCATATGCATAGCAGTTAATCAGCACCATTTTGCCGTTCCGAATGGATGTGCTATTCTGACTCGCCTGATAACAGACAGTTCCACCATCATAACGATCGTCATTGGAAATCACACAGTCAATATTTACACTGTGGCTTCCATTCACATCCGCTATCAAAGGGCCATAGCTGTTGTGTCCGGTGAAATTGACACGAAGGATGTTGATTCCCTCATGAGCTGTAGAAAGGTTGTTGTTCACATCCCCAACGCCGAACATCATGCGGTAGTAACCGCACTCCTCCGCTTGGCAGTTGACCTCCACATGGAGTGCGTCAATCCGCTGTTCCGTAGTCAGAGAAACCGCGTGATAATTGTAGCCATCCTGAAGAGAATAGCCTACCCGGCAGTCGATCATGTAGGACAAATTGAAATTACTTACGCTAACTGCATTATTTCGGAAATTGTGCTGGAAAGTACATTCCTTAGCGACAAATTGCAGATTCCGTGTGTCTGTCTCATCCGCAGCAGAGCGGCAACTCATGAAGAATCCGCCGATCACATTCAGATTCTCCAGATACAGTGTAGTATCATCTTCGGCTTTCAACAAATTGAAACGCAAAGGATGGGTGGCAAGCAAGGGATGGATGGTTTCAATGCTGTAGCGGGGATTCACATACATCCGGGCAGCATTGGTATCGTAATAATAGGAGCCATCGGTAGTCTCTACCTGTGCTACCGAAGTGACCGGAGTCAGGGCAGCAAAGAGTCCCATCTCGTCCAAATTACGATTGTCCACATCCACCACAGCGCTGACACCGTTACTGGCCTGAATAGAGTAGTTGGACAAATCCGCACTAATATATGTATTAGAACATCCGTCAGCCAGAGTGAACCCGGGATTTTCCAGACCACCAAGGAGCATGGCAGTGCTTTCTGCCCGAATCGCACCGGTTTCTTTCAACACATATTCCCCATAAAGCCCATCGCTATACAGCACTGCGTCAGCATTGATGATGGTGATGATGAATGCTTTCCCATAAGCAGCAGTCAATGCCTGTTTCAGAGTCTTAAACGCCGCATCACGACTTGTACCTGCGTTCGTATCCGAGCCATTCACGGTATCGATAAAAAATTCCGTAAATTCTTCATCGAAAGAAGCATAAATATTTTCCGTGAAATACGTCCCGTCCATGGATCTGAAAACATCATACGGAAGGGTTGGGAAATCCTCAATAACGATCGCGCCGCTGGCCTCATAGGGTTCGCAGTATACGCGCTCCCGACTCAGTTCTACGCTACAAATACTACAATATGTCACCTCGTCGTAGGAGCCGTGAACACTCTCATTCTCTCTGACTGTTTCCCCATAGCTATGCCCCGTGGCAGGGATCTTCTGGCCAATTGTAACGGTCTGGCCGCAGGTTTCGCAGTATTCGTCGCCGGAGTAGCCGTCCGTGGTACAGGTGGCTGGCACATAGTTCAGCAGCACCGTGTCATGGCCCAGGGCCGGGACCCAGTCGTCCTCAAACCAGTAGCCGCAGCGGGTACAGATGTAGGTTGTATAGCCATCGGAGGTGCAGGTAGGATCCGTCACTTCCCAGGTATAGTCATGCCCATAGGCACTGACATAATTGGTGTTATAGCTGTAGGTGCCGCATTTGCAGGACATGACCGTATAGCCCTGGGTGGTACAGGTAGGCTCCACCACCCGGCTGACCGTATAGGGATGGGAAACGCTCCGGTTCAGGCCCTTGCTGATGGCGAAGCTTTCGCCGTAGGTTCCGCAGTTGACATACAGAACCACCTTGGGGCACTCGTCGAACATTTCCCTGCCGATGCTGGCCAGGGAATCGGGCAGGTACACATAGGTCAGTGCCGGCGCGTTGCGGATACAGTAGTCCTCGATGGTGGTGCAGCCCTCCTGGATTTCAATGGTCCGCAGCCGGTTGCAGAAGTCAAAGGCCTGGCGCCCGATGGACTTCACATTTCCGGGAATGGTGATGGAGGTCAGACTGTCACAGTCCAGGAAGGCGGAGGAGCCGATTTTGGTCGCCGTGGAGGGGATGACCACATTATCCAGCAACGCACAGCCGTAGAACAGGTAGCCGGGAATTTCCGTCAGCTTAGCCGGCAGGGTGATGGAGGTCAGGCTATCGCATTCGGCAAAGACACCGCCGGATTCCAGAATCACGGAGTCGTTCTGGAATGTGATATACCGCAGGCTTGTGCAGCTGCGGAAGGCAGAATCGCAGACCCGGGTCACATTCTTCGGCAAGGTGATGCTGGTCAGGTTCTGGCAGTAGCTGAAGGAATAGTCGCCGATTTCCTTCAGGGTGGAGCAGAAGGTGATGCTGTAGAGATAGTTGCAGCTACGGAACGCACTGGTGGCGATGTATTCCGTACCCTCGGGGACGGTGTAGTTGCCGGACTTGCCCGCGGGGTAGCAGATCAGGGTCTTTCCGTTCGCGGTAAACAGCACACCGTTCACTGCCTTATAGGCCGTATTCCCCTCGGCCACGGTAAATTCTTTCAGACCCTTGCAGCCCGCGAACACGGAGGAGCCCATGCCGGTCAGGCTGGCAGGCAGATGGACCTTCCACAGGTTGGTGCTGTGGAAAGCGGTGTCATCGATGTAGGTGATGCCCTCGGGGATGGTCACATACATCAGCTTTCCGTCGTTGAAGAACATACTGCTGGGGATGGTAGTCATGCCGGCGGACAGGGTGGCACTGAACAGATTGGGACAGTTGGAGAACACGCTGGAGCCAACGGTGGTCACGCTGTCGGGCAGGGTGATGCTTGTCAGGGCCGCGCACTCGGAGAAGGCGCAAAATTCCAGGGTCTTGAGGTTGGAGGGCAGGGTAATGGACTGCAGTGCCCGCAGGTTGTTGAAGCCGTACTCCCGGATGGCAATCAGACTCTCGGGCAGGGTGACGGAGGTGCAGTTGGTACACCAGTAGAAGGCCCGCTCGCCCACCTCGGTAATGCCCTCGGTGACCACGATGCCCCGGACGCTTTCCCGGTAGGGGTACCAGGGAGCGGTGGAATAGCGGTAGCTGGGGATGGCGCCGGTGCCGGCAACAGTGAGGATGCCGGTGTCGCCGTCCAGAACCCATTCCAGACCCTCCCGGATCTTGCCGGAGGCGGCCACGTTGAACACGTAGGGAGCCACGGCCATGGGATACTGGGCGTGGAATTCCTCGGTATCGTACCTGGTGTCCCGCTCATGGTCACCGAAATTGGCCTCGGTGCAGAGGAAGTAGCGGTAATGGCCCATCAGGTCCCGGTCCCAGGTGGGGTCGCAGTTGTAGTACTTGCCCTCCAGCCGAACGATGTTCCAGCCGTGGCGTTCGTTGTCGGAAATACCGGAAATATACCGGCAGTCCACGCCCAGCTCCAGCAGGAGCCGATAGTAGAGGCTTGCGTAGCCCTGGCACACGGCAACCCGCTGGATCAGGGCGGCATAGGTGGAATGCTTCAGCAGGTAGGTGGGGTCGTCGTAATTGTCGAAGTCGTACTGGACATTCTCCGTGATCCAGTCGTAGGCACCCTTGATCTTTTCGTACTCCGTGGCATCCCACAGGTCCAGCTCCGCCAGCAGGGCATCCACCGCCGCGTCCACTTCCGCCTCCTGCTCAGCCGTGGCCAGCCAAAGCGGGGAGAAGGTGCAGGTGCTCAGGAACTGCCCGTCCACATATTCGGTGGAAACGCTGTAGGAACAGCCATGGTAGTTGGCAAGGATATAGTCGCCCTCCTTGGGATTGCCGGTGTGGGTCATGGCCTCGTCCAGCATATCCCACAGCTCTTCCTGTGCCAGGGCGTGGTCGTGGGTCACGGTCAGGGTAATGGAGCTTTCCCGGGCCACCAGCCGTGCCCGCAGCTCCGCCACCGCCTGATCCCAGGTCAGGGCCGTAACCGCCTGAATTTCGCCACAGATGGTGCAAATGCCGTTTTCGTAGGTGTGGTCGCATTCCTCGTGATAAATTCTCGCTTCCGTATTGTGATGGCCGCCTGCGGAAGCCTGCCATGCAGTAAAGCGGACATAGGCAATCTCCTTGCCGGTAGCCGCCTCGACATCTGCAATGGATACGCGATTGGTTGTGCCAGGGGTACGGAACGCTGCTTCTCCGCTTCCTCCACCAAGGCTGAATCCGAAATCTTTATAATAGAGCGGTGCTACCAGCTTACCGTCCTTATCATAGAATCCGCCTACCGCGTGGGCTTCGCTTAGGAAAAAGACGTACTGATGCCATACACTGTCTGTCGATTTCACTGGAATCAGATCAGTAGAAGCAGCAGTGGAAGATGACCGCTCTTCCCATCCATCCGAGTTTTTCGAAACAGAAAGACCGTTGCAGAAAGTCTCTGTTCCGATATAAGAGGTATACGGAGTAGAATCCTCAGGCTGATCCGAATCAGGTTCCTCCGTTGTCAGCATACCCTGTATATTTTCTTCCTCCAAAATCGGATCCAATCCCAGATGCAAGATACGGTGAACATTCCATGCAGACCGTTCTGCAAAAATCTGCATGGCTTTTTCGTTAAAGTGATGGTTCCCGGAATCTGCCAGGTAACTATCCCGGCAATTCTCGTATTCGGTGGAGGGTTCGTTGATCCACCAATTGTCGGTGGTGGCGCCGGGGTAGGGAATCAAGCTTGGTGCACGGGTGACCATGTAGCAATTTTCGTTCTCCGCACAGAAGTCCTCTTGTGCTTTGATTACATTCAGGATGCCTGTGCTTCCCCAATAGCCCACTCTCAGCACGAAGAAATGGGTAAAACCCAGTTCCTGAAGATGCTCCCAAAGAACTTTCAGCTTCAACTTGTACTCAATGTAGCTGTAACCTGCGTCACCTTCGCCCTGCAGCCATACGAAGCACTTATTTTTGACCGTGTTGCCCGGCACATAAGCAGCATAATCCTCCAGCATGGAGTTGTACTTGTCATCGAAGGCATCGCCGGCACCGGTCAGATTCGCCGGGGTGAGCGTGGCGTAGGATTTGTTGTTTTGGGTGTTGTATTCAGAAATCAGAGTGTTGTACCGTGTCATCATTTCCTCGGTGAAATAATGAATGATCTTTACAGCGCCCTTTGCCATGTGTGCATAGACACTTGAATGCCCGTACTCCGCGTATTCTGTCACGAAATAAGGCGCGAGAGAAGCGCCGGGGTAGGTGTTCGCTTCGCTCTGGCCGGAAAAACCCTTGACTTCATCCCGCATGGCAGGACAGAAATGGGTGTTAGCGCTGTAATTGGCAAGGTTAGAGTGATATGACAGGTCCGTCAGGTTCTCGCCGTAAGCTGCGATCAGGTCTTTGTAGTGCCATTCGCCGGCGGGGTGCCCTGCAGGCACAAAGCTGCCTGTTTCCTGACCACGCAGTTTGGGCAGGTACTTGTATTCCAGTGCTTTGTGGGTAAAGGAGTTCGTGGTAGGCTCCAATACGGAAGCACCCATCATGTTGCTCTGCCCGGCAAAGACAAAAAGGTCAATGTCCTCTGTTGTTTCGGAAGCGGGCGCCTCCTGGCTCTGCTCCCCGTGGGTATGCCCCTCGTGGTCCAGTTCCTCCGCGTGGACATGGGGTGCCGCCTGGGGCACCATGCTCAGCACCATGGCCAGGACCAGCACAAAGCTGATGATCCGGTTCCATAATTTCATAAAAAAGCCACCTTTGCTTTTGTTTTCTTAATTATAAAGTATACCAGCCTATGCCACCCCCGTCAATCCGGCATTACGCCGAAAAGATAAAGTGAGGAGTCCGCTGAAAAAAGAGGAAGATTTTTGAAACTCCGGAAGGCCGGTTGCCGGATGCGGGCGTTTTCGTTTGCCTGTTTTTACCTGAACACCTTGCTTTTTGGGGGAAACCACCTATACCGCGACCTATGCCCTGACCTACACCGATTACACGATATCGTTCCGTAATTGGGACGGCACGGAGCTGGAGGCCTACACCTGCCACTACGGCGATATCCTCATGCCTCCCGCAGATCCGGAAAGACCTTCCGACCATATGTACAGCTACATTTTTACGGGCTGGGATGTGACGATTGCAGGCGCTGCCGCCGACTGCAACGGCGACGGCAAAATCAATGGTAAGGACCTGATCCTGCTGCGGCAATATCTTGCCGGCTGGGATGTGGCCTTGGGGTAAGGACATCAAGTCAATACAACAAAAACCCGCCCGGCAAATGCCGAGCGGGTTTTCCAGACTGTCGAAAAACCACGTCATTCCGAGCCAGTGCTCACACTGGCGTGGGAATCCGTTCTCAAAAAAGTCTCGTTTCGTAGGGACGACCATTGGTCGTCCGCCTTCAAAAGTTTCGTATTCGCCGAGAAACATCAGAAGTTTCTTAAATTTTGCCGCCGGACGTGCGATGCACGCCCCTACAGGATGGATTAAAAATTCGCCACGTCCGAAGCTTTTAGCTGTAATTGGAGCTTATCCGCAATCAGGGCGATGAATTCGGAATTGGTAGGTTTCCCTTTCGTGTTGCTGACCGTATAGCCGAAAAATCTTTGCAGAGTATCCAGGTCGCCCCGGTCCCAGGCCACTTCAATGGCGTGGCGGATGGCCCGTTCCACCCGGCTGGGTGTGGTCTGGAAGGTCTTCGCCACCTGGGGGTAGAGGACCTTGGTGATGGCATTGATCACATCCATATCGTTGACGGCGATGATGATGGCCTCCCGCAGGTACTGGTAGCCCTTGATGTGGGCCGGGACGCCGATCTCGTGAATGATGGAGGTCACCAGGGACTCGATGCTCTGATTGGGCTGACGGCGGTTCAGGGTCTTCCGCTGGCTCTCCCCACCGCGGATCTCCTCCAGCCGCTCCACCAGGGCGGTCATGTCACAGGGCTTCAGCATCAGGTACTTGACCCCCAGATTGGCTGCCGCCGCGGCTACGTAATCGGTAATAAACCCGGATGTGGCCAGGGTGGCGGGCCGGCGCTCCAGGGGTGCCATGCCCTTCAGCACACTGATGCCGTCCCGCTTGGCCAGCATCAGGTCCAGGACCAGCAGGTCCGGCTTGCGCTCGGCGATCATCCGCAGGGCCTGCTCTCCATCCAGGGCGGTGCCGATGACCTCAAAGCGTCCGGTGCGGTGCAGCGCTTCCGACAGGGCGCCGCAGAATTCTTCGGAATTATCTGCAATGATCACAGTTGTTGGATTATCCATAAGTTCCTCTCCTGACATTTGTATTGGACGGTGCTCCCACCGTTTGCGACAAATATAATTTAGCATATTGCATCGCAATTTGCAAGGAAAAACCAAAATAATCGCTCGTCGAAAACCGACGGTTTCCGACTAAAATGCGGAAATAATGAACTATTTGACGAAAAAAGAGGCAAGCGGGGAAGGGCAGGGGAGCGCGGATGCGGCACTGTATTTTTGTATCCAATCGGTTGACGAATCCGCTGCGCTGGTGTAGAATGTGCCTATCGGACCAACGAAAGGAGCAAACTGTTATGAATGATGTTTGGAATCTGGACCCTTTATACAAGGGCTTTGACGACCCCGCCTATGAGGCGGATATGGCCGCGCTGAAGGAAGCGGTGCGGACCATCACCGCCTTTGCCGAAAAGCTGCCCGGTATGGACCCCCTGGAGGGCCTGACCCAGGGCGTGGCCCTGCAGGAGGAGTTCTCCGTTCTGGTGGGCAAGCTGGCGGGCTATGCCTCTCTGCGCCAGGCTGCCGATACCCGGGACAGCGAGGCCGGCTCCCGCATGGGCCAGGTCATGGCCCTGTACAGCGGCGTGGCCGCTCCCTTCGCCGCCTTCAAGGACTGGGCCACCAAGCTGCCCAACCTGACGGAGCTGGTGGAGGGGGATGAGAACCTCCGGGACTACAGCTTCATGTTCCGCAACATGGCCGACTCCGCCCGCTACCTGCTGCCCGGCATCGGTGAGGCGGTCATGGCTAAGATGGGCCTTTCCGGCGGCGACGCCTGGAGCGAGATGCAGCAGTATCTGACCTCCACAGTGCCGGTGACCTACCGGGGCAACACCACCAACCTGTCCTCCGTCCGGAACCTGGCTTACGATCCGGACCCCCAGGTCCGCAAGGATGCCTACGAGGCGGAGCTGGCCTGCTATGACCGGATCAAGGACGCCGTGGCTTACGCCCTGAACTCCATCAAGCTGGAGACCATTTCCGACTGCCAGCTCCGGGGCTACGAATCCCCCCTGCACCGGACGGTCCACCACAACGACATGAAGATGGAGACCCTGAATGCCATGCTGGAGGCTATGGAGGAGTACGAGCCCAAGTTCTGGCAGTACCTGAAGGCCAAAGCCAAGGCCCTGGGCCATGAGAACGGCCTGCCCTGGTACGACCTGTTTGCCCCCATGGGCAAGTCCTCCACCAAATTCACCGCCCAGTCCGCCCGGGATTACCTGGTGGAGCTGTTTGCGAGCTTCGATCAGGAGCTGTCCGACATGGTGGCGACTGCCTTTGACGATGCCTGGATCGACTTCTACCCCCGCAGCGGCAAGGCCGGCGGTGCCTTCTGCGCCGATGTGGCCCACCTGAAGCAGAGCCGGATCCTGACCAACTTCGACGGAATGTTTGGTGACGTGGTGACCCTGGCCCATGAGCTGGGCCACGCCTTCCACAACCTGTGCATCTTCCCCCACCGGCCCCTGAACCAGGGCTACTCCATGCCCCTGGCGGAGACTGCCTCCACCTTCAACGAGTGCGTGGTCATGGCTTCCGCCATTGCCAAGGCCGCGGATAAGGACGAGAAGATCGCCCTCATCGAAAGCCAGCTCCAGGATGCCACCCAGATCATCTGCGACATCCACTCCCGGTTCCGCTTTGAAAAGAGCGTTTTCGACAACCGGGAAGCCATGTTCATGAATGCCGATGCCCTCTGCGGTCAGATGCTGGAGGCCCAGAAGCAGTCCTACGGCGACGGCCTGGACCATAACTGCCTGCACCCCTATATGTGGGTCTGCAAGAGCCATTACTACGGCCCCACCTATTACAACTTCCCCTATGCCTTCGGCGGACTCTTCGCCCGGGGCCTGTACGCCCAGTACGAGAAGGAAGGCCCCGCCTTCGTGGAGAAGTACAAGAAGCTCCTGTTCACCACCCCCATCGCCACCGCCGAGGATGTGGCCAAGGTGGCAGGCATCGACCTGACGGACAAGGAATTCTGGCGCGCCGCCCTGCAGACCATCGCCGACCAGATCGACCTGTTCTGCGAATTGGTGGCAGAGTAATTTGAAATGTGAATTGTAGTTTGGCGTAATATGTCCGCGAAGGGGCGACCCTTGCGGTCGCCCAGCGGCGAAGCCGCCTCGGCCCCCGCTTTTCAAGAGGGGGCTGGCAAAAATCGGCTCTTCGGAACCGATTTTTGACTGGGGGAGTTCTTTTTTCTCCCCCCGGCCCTTCGGGCCACCC
>JAFVWL010000006.1 GCA_017501695.1 Oscillospiraceae bacterium | reverse complement strand
CTACCGCATGGTAATCGAATATTACGTATACTACTACAATAATCTGCGCCCCCACAGCAGCTTGGGATATATGCCCCCGCTTGCTGCATAACTGTCATTTATTTTTCGGATTTTCTGTCCAAATTATTGCGCCACTTTTAGTGCGCACACTGCGACTCGCCAAGAGCCGCCCTTCGGGCGGTTGCCACTCTTGTTTTCGATACTTTTTTGACATACGGAATGCCAGCCTGAGGAGGCTGGCATAATTATTTCTTCGGATAGGGCGTTTTTATGGCAGTCCGCCCCAGGAGATAGTCTATGCTGACATTATAGAAATCCGCAAGCTTGATCAGCGCGTCTACCGGATAATTCAGAACGCCTACCTCATATTGGGAATAGGTGTTCTGGCTGATCCCAAGGAGTGCCGCAATTTGCTTCTGTGTGTAACCGCTGTCGATCCGCAGGTTACGGATATTCTCGAATTTCATCATCTCATAACGCATATCATCACCCGGGTACACCATACAATATCTGAAAACAAGATATTGAATTATATCTGATTTTCAGATATAATAGACGTATTGGGCAGACAAGTGCGGTTACGCGGAGGCCAGAGGCTTGCGGCATGGGACGGCTCCCCTCTGGGCGAGACATTCAGGCTGCCTGTATACTTGCACAGAATAACCGGCGTAGATTTGTCAAATCAAACAACGAAACCTTAAATAGCCCTTAAAAGTTACAGGGTTGTAATTGACATATACTGCAAGTGGTTTATAATATATAATGAATTAAAATCGCCACAACTGTCTTTGGATAACGGACGGTTATGCGCGTAATCCATAAGCAAATTCCAGGAGGTCATATTATATGAAGGAACTGAAGCGGATCTTGTCCTTGGTGCTCTGCTGCGCGATGCTCGTTGGCATCGTGCCCTTCAACAGCTTTGCCTTCGCAGCGGAAACGGAGGATACGGTTCTGACCGAAGCCATTGAAAAGGCGAAGGACTATATCGACGGCATCACACTGGAGAATACCGCCAACGATCCGGGTACCGTTGTCAGCAATTTTGGGACACACTTTACCTGGGACAATGAGAAGCGGGAAAGCTCTAAGAGCTACCTCTTTGACTGGAGCTATTATAACGGCGTGGTCTTCGAGGGCCTGAAGTATGTCTTCGATGTCACCGGAGAGACGCCCTACCGGGCCTATGTGCTGGAGTATCTGTCCAGCATGATCGCCGAGGACGGAACCTGGGCCAAGTGCGTCAACAATACCGCCAAGGAAGCCGCGGGCTATAACGCCACCCACGGCGCGGACTGCTACAAGACCGCCAGCCTGCTGCTGGATGCCTACGCGATGACCGCGGACCAGCGGTATCTGACCATTGCCAAGGTCCTGTATGATGACCTGACCGCGGCGGAGAGCAACTACCTGCTGCCCTACGCCGGCAACAACTTCCGCCATACCTGGGCCAGTGATTCCAATCCGGACCTGTGGCTGGACGGCCTGTATATGATCCTGCCCTTCCGGGCGGAGTACGCCAAATTCTCCAATGACACCGCGGAGCTGGACCAGATCGTCAGCCGGATGCAGTGGGTCAGCGACAATATGTATGATTCCGCCACGGGCCTGTTCTACCATGCGGCGGACAATGCCACCGATAATTCCGGCACCTTCTGGCTCCGGTCCATCGGCTGGTACGCCGCCGCCATTGTGGACATCATGGACTCCATGGAGGGCGAAAATCTGGAAGCCATGAAGACCCAGCTTGTGAAGCTGGTGGACGGCATGGCCGCCTGCCAGAATGAGAGCAACGGCATGTGGCTGAACAATATGGCCGCCTCCGAATCCTCCGCCAACCCCTACGAGACTTCCGGTACTGCCCTGGTGTGCTACGCGGTGCTGAAGGCCGTGAATGAGGGCTGGCTGGAGGAAAGCTATGCCGATATGGCCCTGCTGGCCTTTGAGGGCATTTGCGACGAAAAGCTGGTGGACGGCAACCTGAAGGACATCTGCTTCAAGGGCGCTCCCGGCAGCAGCAATTCCACCTTCTATGATAACGAGGGCAAGGGCCTTGGCCCCTTCATCATGCTGTATGCCGAGGTGCTGGAGTATGTGAAGAATCAGCAAACCGAAACCCCCGATCCCACCGACCCCGACCCCACGGAGCCCGAGGAAACCGAGCCTGTGGAAACGGAACCTGAGGTTACCGAGCCGGAGGTCACGGAACCGGAGATCCCGGACCAGACCGTCACCGACGGTGTGGGCGTCAGCGCCACAGTTTCCGGCGTGTCCGCCACCCTGGCGGGCGCCCTGCTGACCGAGGAAGACAAGGCTCTGCTGGATGAAAAGGATTATGTAAACTATATCGCCCTGGATGTGGCGGGCGTTGTGGCGCAGGGGGAGACTGCCCTGGTCACCTTCGCCATCCCGGCCCACTGGACCTCTGGTCGTGTCGTGGGCATCCATGTGGAGGACGGCACCGTGGTGGAGATCCCCGGCGTCCTCCGGGACGGCAAGTTCTCCTTCGCCGTGTCCCACTTCTCCCCCGTGGGCATTGCGGAAATTACCGTGCCTTTCGTCAGCGGCGAGGGTAATCTGGTCAGCGGCGTGGAGATGCTTGGCGATGCGGCTACCACTGTAAAGTCCGGCACTTACTATTATCTGTACAATACCAAGGCAAACAAGACTCTGACCGGTACTGCCAGTAGCGGTAAGCGGTTGGCTTTGAACGGTGCTGCAGAACTGTCGAATGTTTCTCGCTGGTATATTACCAGTGCGGGAAATAATACCTATTATGTTCGGTATGGCGGCCCTAACGGGCAGTACCTGACCCTGGGAAATGATACGGCAGCGTTGACTGATACACCTACAGCAATTACGCTAAACTATGTTGCTGGAGTATCTTCTTGGGAAATTGGGCTGAACAGCCAGTATTTGAATGATTATAACGGTAGTCATAACGAGGCATCTGGTTGGCAAAACGGTGCAGCTGGCGACGATGGTAGCCGTTGGCGGTTCTATCCTGTTAATATGGTGACCACCTATTATGAACTGGATACGAATGGTATCGAAGCCGGAAAGAAATACCTTATTGTCAACACCGGCAACAGCGGCGAAGGTCATGCGCTGACCAACAATAACAATAATCCTGGTGACACGACGGTTTCTATTTCCAGTGATAAGATTATTGTTGTTGGAGATGCATCCAAAATTGCTTGGGTTTTCAGCGGAGCCACATCTGGCAATATTAACAATGGCAATAGGTATGTGAATCTGAATAACAGTAGTATCCTCAATGCATCTTCCTTGAATCTGACCTTCAACAATCAAGGTAATGGTGAATATCGAATTTCTTATACGACAGGAAATTGGTTTAACCGAACAACCTATTACCTGCGATACAACAATGGAAATTGGAGCCGGGATACTACTGTGAGAAGTGTCTACCTCTACGAGGAAAAAACCGCGTCCGGCAACGGCGAAGCTGTCACCTTCACCGTCACTCCTGGTAATGTGACCGTTGACCGGATGAACGCCACAACGCAGCAGCTGACCGGTACCGTCACCGTGGGTGGTACTCCCGTTGAACTGAGCAAGTGCAACATCACCTGGTCCAGCAGTAATCCTTCGTTTGCGACTGTGGATGCAAACGGCCTGGTTGAAAGCCTCAAAAAGGGTGCGGTCGATATTACGGCTACCCTGACTGCTGTTGACGGAACCAATCTGGTCGAACCCATTGTCCTGACGATTCCTGTGGAGTTTACCGCGGATATTACGGCGGAAGGCGGCGAAAAGAACCTGGCCACCGGCAGCACCGTCACGCTGAAACCCACCGTGTGGATCAACGCTGTCAGCGATCCCGGTTGGTCCCGCACCCTCATCAACTGGACCAGCAATGATCCTTCCATCGTCACGGTGGATGCCAACGGCAATATCACCGGTGTGAAGGCCGGCACTGCCACCGTTACCGCAACACTGACCCATGTGGATGGCTATGACATCCCCACGGATGACCAGATTCCTGTGACCTTCCACATTACGGTTACGGATAAGAAGGTCATCGGCATCCGCCTGCTGCAGACCATGGCCACGGTGGAAGTGGGCACGCCTATGGATACGCCCATTGCCAAGTATGTGCTGGTCTATGAGGACCGCAGTGAATCGGACCCCATGGATATCACCATCGATATGCTTTCCAGCTCGGATCCCAATGTGGAGATCTCTACGGCGGAGCCCGCGGAGTTCAGAGAACTGGAAGTTACTTACGGGGAGGAATTTACCGCCAAGGAGCTGTTTGATCTGGTGGTGGTCGCGCCCCCGGATATGAACTATCCCGAGTACCCCAACCCCGGCTCCGTGGATGTGAACAAGGTCATCTCCGACTACTCCAAGTTCCATTCCCAGGGCATCGTCGGCATCGACCTGTCTACCTCCGGTTTGCCTGTCCCTGGCGGTATTGATGTAATTCTGGTTGCGGATATTTCCAACTCCATGAACTGGGTGCCCAATACCACCGGAACAACTGACGCAACGAAGTATACACCGGTAGATGCGACCGGTGACAAATGGGATGTTATGCAGGATTCTGTTGCGGTATTTATTGATTCCATGTTGTGGAGCAAGGACTCCGGCAATACGGTTTCCTTTGTAACGTTCGGCGGCTACGATGCGGATAGAAATGCCAACAGTGGTGCCTATAATTACTTTGACTCCGTACAGACTGTGTTCCATGGCGAGACCGATGCGGACAAAGCAATCGGTATTATTAACAACATTGATATCTACGGTGAACAGAATAGTAATGGCGGTGTCAATTACTATGTAACCGGATATCCTGGAATGACCGGTGCGAAGGCCGCTCAGGGCGGTACGAACTACGATTACGCATTCCTTGAAACTGCCAGCGCAATTAAAGCCCTGAAGGCCGATTATGAAGCAGAAAATGGCATCAGCTATGACAAGAGCGGTCGCGAAATCCATATTATCTTCCTGACCGACGGTGCTCCGGACCACTATAACCAGCTGTACTATAAGTATCGCGACACGGGTGCATTTGACTACTATGCTCTGTACAAAAATGCAAATGATGATTCTCCCTACTATTTTGATCAGGAGGGAGTTACCGTTCCGACGTATATGGACATGGTACAGAATACCACTGGTGGTTATTATATGCCCAGTACGACAAATGCCAGTGTAACGCAGACAAATTGGGTTACCTGGATTCAGAGCGACTCACTGTATGCGGCGGAACAGGTTTATCAAACGCCCGGTGTTAAGGCAATTACAACCATTGGCTTCGACCTGGACAACGGTGGTTTTGGTAATTTCACTTTTAACTCTGAAACTGATATTGCAGCAATATCCAGTGTTCTTCACAACTTGGCAGGTAAAGATTCCTGTGATGTGATTTTGACAGAAAACGAGCGCGAATTGCAGTCTTTCTATTCCAGTATGGCTGCGAGTCTGAAGGAAGCCGCCAAGGAAGCCTACTTCGTGGACCAGATGGGAGATAAGTTCACTCTGCAAATGACCCCGATCCCGGACGTTATGGATGATCCGAATGTTTCCATTAAGTCTTTCTCTGTGTATAAAAAGTCCGATGTGGGCAAAACCATCGATGGCGTGGAAGTGACAGAGAGTATGGTTGGTATGCGGTATGGCAACCCGAAATCTGTGGAAACCGTGCGGTTCACGAGTCCCACGGCTGCTACCTCCGATCAAAAAGAAGATGCGAACATCATCGTTGAAGGCGTGATTTACGCCAAGAATTTCTGGTACAACACCAACCGTACTCCGGTGATGATCGATACGGACGGTGACGGAATCACCGACTTCGAGCTGGAGGGCGAAACCTTCCGCTGGAATATCGGCACCATCAACGACCAGGAATTTGTTCTGACCTACTACGCATATCTGGAAGGCTCCATGGAAGGCACTGCCGCCGCCGGTACCTACATGACCAATAACTACGCGACCCTGTACTACAAAAACTGGCTGGGCAACGATGCCCAGCAGAGCGTGCCATCTCCCTCCGTGGCCTGGGAAAGCGCGGCCTTCTACTATGGCTTCTACCTGGTGGACAGCGAAGGCAACCCCGTTACCAACCGTGCCACCGGCGAAACCGGCTCCTTCTATGATGCCGTTAAGGTCACAAAGAAGGTCCTGTACAGCGAGATGCCCCTGAACTCCACCGGAATCACGGATCTGGAAAAGCTGTTGGCCAACGACAGGAATGTCCTTCCGGAAGGCTATGCGCTGTTTGACAGCGAAGCAGCCTATCAGGTCACCGTCCGCTCCAACGGCGGCGGCAACTGGGTGATCACCAGCAGCAAGCCGGTTCTCACGACCTATGTTACCGACTACCGTGGCTCGGAAGCTACTACCGAGAATATTTCTGATTCGGAGGGCACAGCGGGTGTGGACTTTACTTCCACCACGGTTTGGTTCGCGGTGATTTGGGAGCCCGGCACCTTGCCGGATACGGTGGTCATCGACTACGGTCTGCCTGTGGATATCGATGTGCTGTACAACGATATGTTCGGTACTGCCGGTACCCTCTACGGCGTGGCTGGCTCCCTGCCGCAGATAACATACGCGAACGGCAATCATAATCTGACGGAAAGCGACCTGTATTCCCGCACATGGACCGGCCAGTACGGTACTGTCGAATTGAATAACGGCAAGGTCCGCTATACGCCCAATACCACGGAGATGCCCGGATACGAACGGTTCTACTATGAAGTCAAGTATACGGCAACTGTCAAGGTCAACGGCGAAACCTTCACGGAAGACCAGTTCTACTACG
Organism: Oscillospiraceae bacterium; assembly: GCA_017501695.1. Lineage (GTDB taxonomy): Bacteria > Bacillota > Clostridia > Oscillospirales > Oscillospiraceae > Faecousia. Next base: position 42,905 of record JAFVWL010000006.1, on the reverse strand, counting down.
GCACCGTTACCGTCATCCCCGCGACGACCATCTACTATGAGGACAGCTTCCTGAAAACGGAAAGCTACGAATGGGATGACAGCGAGGAATGGGTGCTGGATGAGAGCAATAGCCTGTGGAGCACGGACGGTGCTGAGATCAACGGTGCTCAATCCGAGGATCGGCCTGGTTTCTACAGCCTGACTGATGCTAACAACATCTATGGCTATGATCAGGTAAACCTGAAGATGTCGACCTATTCCATGGGCTCTGCACTGAAAGCTACAGTGGATTATGATCACTATGCCAAAGCTAAGTTTAAGTTTTTTGGCACGGGTTTTGACGTAATCAGTCTCACCAGCAATATGACTGGAACGGTTATTGTCGATGTCTATAAATGCTCCGAGAGTGGTCGGACGCTTTATGACAGTTTCATAGTGGACACCTATTACGGATATAAAACCGTGACGGAGACGCATGCAGTGCAGTACACCTATACTGATGATGGGCAGAACGCCTCTTGGATAAGAAAAGATTTGGGTGTACCTTCGGACGATACTCCGGAGACAACGAAGCCTGAGAATCCCCAAAATGGGGACAGCTACATCGCTTATGAAGCAGTGCAGGTATGGGTTGTTGATCCGAATGCAAAGGACAGTCTGTATCAGGTTCCTGTTATGCAGGTAGAGAATCTTCCTTATGGTCAATATGAGGCAGAAATTATTGCGCTGTATGAGCCCTTCTTTGACCATGTAGAGGGGAGCGACAGTTATGATTTCTATCTGGACGCAATCCGGATCTATGACCCTGCCAATGATGGGGCTTCTGACGGTTCCGAGGATACCACCATCGAAGATGCCTATAAAGCAGATGGCGAAGGCTGGCCTTCCTATCTGGAACTGCGCAACGAGATTATCGAAGCGGGTTTTTTTGACAGCAATCTGACAGATGAAATAATTGAAGGCATAGTTTTTATTGATGGAGATGCTGACGTTGGTGACGACCAACTGGCAGACTATATCGATTATGGTCCCAATAATGAAGTCTATCTGAACCCCGGACAGCGCATTGCGTTTATGCTTGGTAACGTTGCCAATCTGGCCAATGTCCATATTGGTATCAAGAGTGCGGATGGTGGAACCTGTACCTATACCATCACGAATATTGTGATAGGCGACGAAGTAAACGGAGAACCGATTTACAATCCGAATAATCCGGGAGAGCAGATTGGCGCGTTCTTTGGAGCAAAGACAGATACGTTGAGCACAACTACGGATATGTATTACGATTTGGATCCCTGGAAGGATGCGATCATCGTGATCTCCAACACCGGTAACCGGCCCGAGAACGGCACGGAAGGCATTATTTCCCTGACCAATATTAAGTTTACCTATACTCAGGATCCAAAGGAAAATACGGGCGATACGGTAAGCGGACCACAAACGGGAGAAAATGCCTCCGGAGCGAACGGTATTCAGGCGGTTGACGAAACGCAGGAACCTGAACTGGGCTATGTTTACATGACCAAGGAAGCTGCGGAAGCGACGATCCAGATCCTGAATTCGCCGGATTACCACGGAGATTCGGAGCAAATACCGCAGCCGGAACCTGAGCCGGAACCCACCTTTAAACCCCGGTTTATGCTGGTGAAGCTCAGCCGGGACTGGGTCCGGGTGGGCAACCGTGTTCTGGTGACCGTTCTGACCGGCCCGGATGTGGAGAACCTGGTGGTCAATGGCCAGGTTGTCACCCGCTGCACCTACAGCCGCTGGAGCCGTACCAAGACCTGGATCATCGAGATCCCCGCGGAAGCCGTGGGCACCCTGGAGATTTCCGTGGTGGCCTATAACGCCGACGGAGAATGGAGCGAGCCCGTCCTGCGGACGGTAACAGTCCGGGATGCCAAGGTGAACCCGGGCGAGGACCGGCGTGACTGGATCTATCATTAAGGAAAGGAGACTCTGAAAAGTGAAAAAGAAATACACGAAGCCTGAAATCATTTTTGAGAGCTTCTCCATGAGTTCCGGTATTGCTGGAGATTGTGATACAATAATCGACAACAGTGCAAGGGAAACATGTCCATTCCTGACAAAAACAGGATATGCAGTGTTTATCTCAGAGGTCAACGGCTGCAGAACGCATGAGCAAGACGGGGAATACAATGGTATTTGTTACCATGTCCCGTATGAGAGATACAATCTCTTCAACTCCTGATTTACCCCAAGGCCGCGCCATTTTCGTGGCGCGGCCTTACCCGCATGACCCGGTGGGCAGATCCCGCCGGATTTACGAGGTGAAACCCTATGAAGCGAAGAAAAACCAACCCCCGCCGGGGGCTGCTGACGGCGATTGCCGTGCTGGCGGTGCTTTTGGCGGTGCTTCTGGCGGTGGCCCTGTCCATGGACCCGGCATCCCCGGACCCCACAGAGCCTGCCGGGCCCACCGATCCCACCCTAGGTCCCACCGATCCCACCCCCGGTCCCACCAACCCCACAACGCCCACCGACCCGGGCCATACCCACCGTCATACCGTGACCCGGACCCAGGCACCGGATTGCACCAACGGCGGCTACACGGTCTATACCTGTGACTGCGGCGACTCCTATTTCGGGGACAAGACCGAGCCTCTGGGCCACAGCTTCGAGACGGAGGTGGTGGAAGCCACCCACGTGGCCGGCGGCTACACCCGCCATACCTGCACCCGCTGCGGCTTCGACTATACGGACAGCTATACCGACCGGATCCCCTATCCCTCGGATCCGGAAACCGAGCCTGCGGGCTCCATGTATAATCTGGTCCATGGCCTGCAGATCACGGACATGGGAAGCTACACCGGACCCTTTATGGAGGACGGCTCCGACGAGACCGTGTCCAATGTGCTCATGATCGTTCTGACCAACACAGGCACGGAGCTGCTCCAGTATGCCCAGATCGAGCTGTCCGGACCCTCCGGCACCGCTGTCTTCTCTGTGACCACCCTGCCCGCGGGAGCCTCCGTGCTGCTGCTGGAGCAGACCCGGATGCAGGATTCCCCGGAGCTGGAATTCACCTCCGCCGCTGCCCGGAACGTGGTCTTCTTCCCGGAGGATCAGACCGTCCGCACGGACTGGTTCAGCTTCCAGGGCATGGAAGGCGCGCTGAATGTGACCAATATCTCCGGCGCTGACATCACCGGAGACATCGAAATTTACTACAAGAATATGGTGGACGGCCAGCTTTACGGCGGCATCACCTATGTGGCCCGGATCCCCGGCGGCCTGTCCGCCCACGAGACCCGCCAGGTCATGACCGGTCACTTCTCCTCCTCGGAGAGCGTGATCATGTTCGTTCGGGTGGCTTCCTGATGGTCCGGCGCTGTTATGAATTCGCCGGGGTCCGTATCGCACTGGAGGGTCCGGAGGATCTGATGTACGAGCGGGAGGGCCGGCTGGCTCCCTTTGGAGCGGCCCATACTGAGGAAAGTTATACCGTTACTCTGGAACGGGTGGACCGGTTGGAGCCCCCGGAGGGGGAGTGCTTGGCGGTGGAGCCCGACTGCCGTGTCTATGAGCAGGCAGGCGTCCGGACCCGTTACCAGGGCGGTGTGGAACTGACCTGGGAAAAGGCCTATCTGCGTACGGTCTGGCAGGGCCGGTCCTGCCGGATCCAGCTTCTCCGGGACATGGTTCCCGGCCCTGTGGGAACCCATACGGTCCTGGGGGCCCTTGGGGCAGAGCACCTGGTGGTCCGGGCCGGAGGTGTGATTCTCCATGCGTCCTGCGTGATCCATGAGGGCCGGGCGATCCTGTTCACCGCGCCGTCGGAAACCGGAAAATCTACCCAGGCCGGGCTGTGGCACCGCCACCGGGGCGGGGTCATCGTCAATGGGGACCGGATCGCCATCCGAATGGTAGCGGGGCTCCCCGTGGCCTGCGGCATCCCCTATGCCGGAAGCTCCCAATTCTGCGAAAATCTCACGGCTCCCCTGGGAGCCATCGTATACCTGGGCCAGGCGAAGCAGACCGCCATCCGGCCCCTGGAGGGCTTCCGTGCTTTCCGGGCGGTGTGGGAAGGCTGCAGCGTCAACACCTGGGACCGGGAGGACCTGGAACTGGCCACGGAGCTGGTCCGGCAGGTTCTGGATGCCGTTCCCGTATTCCGTCTGGACTGTACCCCCGATGAATCTGCGGTGCTGGCCCTGGAGCAGGCACTCAGTGGCAGGTGATACCATGAATCCGAAAAAATCCGAACCCTATCTTTCTACGTATCTGCATACCAAGGGCAGGAAGCTTGGCTTGCCTATTGCGGGCAATTTTGAGCTGACTGCCCGGTGCAATTTCAACTGTCCCATGTGCTATGTCCACATGACCCAGGAACAGGTGGACGCGGCGGGCCGGGAACTGACGGCCCGGGAGTGGCTGGGGATTGCCCGTGCTGCCCGGGACCGGGGTATGGTCTTTGCCCTTCTCACCGGCGGCGAGCCCCTGATCCGCAGGGACTTTTTTGAGATCTACGAGGGCATGAAGGACCTGGGCCTGCTGATCTCCGTCAATACCAACGGCTCCCTGCTTCAGGGCAGGGTCCTGGACCGTTTTTTGGAGGCGCCGCCGGCCCGGTTCAACATCTCACTATACGGCGGCTCCAACGATACTTATTCCCGGATGTGCGGCCAGCCCTTCTATGACCGGGTCCGCGCCAATATCCGCGCTCTGCGGCAGGCGGGGGTGGAGGTCAGTCTGAATCTGTCCATCACTCCGGAGAATCAGGGCGACCTGGAACGGATCTACGCCGACGCGGTGGATCTGAATGTGAATATCCGGGCGGCCAGCTATATGTACCCGCCCATCCGCATCAACGGCGGCGATTACGGCCATGGCCACCGTCTGCCGCCGGAGGAAGCGGCGGCCCAGTCTGTCCGGTGGGATAAGCTCCGGTTCACTCCGGAGGAATTTGCCCAGCGGGCCCGGGCGATGGAAGCGCTGACGGTGCCCCGGGAGGGATGTCCTCTGGAGGACGAAACCGGAGTAAGGTGCCGGGCTGGGTCCACCAGCTTCTGGATGACCTGGGATGGGAAAATGCGGCCCTGCGGCATGATGCCCGGCCCCACGGCCTACCCTCTGGAAGTGGGCTTCGACGCCGCCTGGGATGCCATCCGGGCCGAGACAGCCAAAATCCGAACCCCGACCCAGTGCGCATCCTGCCCTAAAAAAGAGGTGTGCAGTGTCTGCGCCGCCGTATGTGTCACGGAGACCGGTGCCTTTGACCGGGTGCCGGAGTATGTGTGCCGCATGACCGATGCTGTGGTCCGCCGGACCCTGGAAGAAGGAGGACTCCGATGAAAATCCGAAAGGAATTGATCAAGCGGGAGGTCGCCGGGGATACCATCCTGGTGCCCGTGGGAAAAAGCGTTTATGATTCCAATGGGCTCTTTGCCCTGAATGAGCTGGGGGCGTTCCTGTGGGACCGCCTGCCCCAGGCGTCGGACCGGGAGGACCTGCTGGCGGCGGTGCTGGCAGAATACGAGGTTCCGGAAGCGGAAGCTGCCCGGGACCTGGACGAGTTCCTGACCCGGCTCCGTGAATTTGGCATCCTGTAAGCAACGGGGTCCCGGCTCCGGGACCCCGTGTATTCTGTTTTGGGATATCCTTCTGTGTAGGGGCACTCAGACGGTCGCCCCCCATCCACGTCATTGCCACGTCGCTTCGCTCCTCGCAATGACGTGCTTGTGCGAATGTAGGGACCGGCCTCCCGGACGGTCCTTTTTCCGAACAGGGGCGAACCTTGCGGTTGCTCGTCCGATACCACCGGCCTCGCTGACGGCTGTCCACAAGGGAAATTACTTCAAAAATCCTCCATATTTTCGCCTTTGCTATTCCAAGCGGGGAGAAAATATGGTATAATAAATTATTAAAATGCGGAAATGGGGTGTGGGGATGGAACACTGGGAGCAGGTATTTCTGACCGCTCTGGGAGCGGCCCTCCGGGGCCAAAAGGCTCCGGAGGCGGAGCTTACCGGGGACCGGTGGCAGTTCCTGGCCCGGCTGGCCCAGGCCCACAAGGTCCTGCCCCTGATTTTCCAAAGCCTCAGCACCCAGTCGGGGGCCATGGAAGCTCTGGCCCCCTGCCGTCCGGCGGTCCGGTCCGCGGTTATGCTGCAAACCCGAAAGACCCATGATTTCCTGGCTCTGGCGGAGGGGCTGCGCGCTGCCGGGATCCGGGCCCTGGTGGTCAAGGGCATCGTCTGCCGGAGCCTGTACCCCCAGCCGGACCTGCGCCCCTCCTCGGATGAGGACCTGCTGGTGCCACCGGAGCAGTACGAAGCGGCACAGAAGGTCCTGGAGGGATATGGCATGACCTGCGCAAAAATCCGTTCCGGGGATCATGAGCGGGACTATGGGATGGAGGGAAGCCCTCTGTTTGTGGAGCTCCACCGGGACCTGTTCAGCCCGGAGGAACCGGCCTGCAGCGGCTGGAACCGGTATTTCGACAGCGTATTTGACCGGGCGGAGGTGCAGGAGATCCAGGGCACCCCGGTGCTGACCATGGGGCCCACGGACCATATGCTGTACCTGCTGCTCCATGCCTTCAAGCATTTCATCCACAGCGGCGTGGGCGTCCGGCAGGTCTGTGACATTTGCCTGTACGCCCAGGCTCGGAGCGGGGAGATTTCGTGGCCCCGGATTCTGGAAATTAGCCGGGAGCTTCGGGCGGAGGGCTTTGTCCGGGGCGTGTTCGCCCTGGGTCGGCGGTATTTGAACCTGAACCCGGCGGGCTGTCCGGAGGATGGCCCGGACCCGGAGGCTCTGCTGGCGGATATTCTGGGAGCGGGCATCTACGGCTCCGCCACCCAGGCCCGGCTCCACAGCGGCAATATGACCTTGAAAGCGGTGACGGATGGCCCCAGCGGCCGGGGTCCGGCCCTTCTGGGGGCCCTGTTCCCGGAGCCCAGGAAGCTGGAGGACCGGTATCCGCATTTGAAAAAAAGGCCCTGGCTGGTGCCGGTGGCCTGGGGCGACCGGCTGGTCCGGTATGTCCTGAAAACCCCGGATGCCGGGGAAGCGGCGGCGGAGGGCAACCGGAGGGTGGCCCTGCTGCGGCAGTACGGTGTGCTTGGAGAGGAATGAGCGTATGTACGCAAGATTTGGAAAACGGTGCCTGGATCTGGTGCTGTCGGTGGCGGCACTGGCGGTGCTGAGTCCGGTGCTGCTGGTGCTGACGGTGCTGGGTGCCTGGTTTATGAAGGGCAACCCCTTTTTCGCCCAGCTCCGGCCGGGAAAGGACGAGAAGATCTTCCGGCTGATCAAATTCCGCACCATGTCCATGGAGCGGGATGAGCAAGGCAATCTGCTGCCGGATGAGCAGCGGCTCAACGGCTACGGCCGGTTCCTGCGGTCTACCTCCCTGGACGAGCTGCCGGAGCTGATCAATATCGCCCTGGGCCAGATGTCCCTGGTGGGCCCCCGCCCGCTGCTGGTGAAATACCTCCCTCTGTACAACGATGAACAGCGGCACCGCCACGATGTCCGCCCGGGCCTGACGGGGCTTGCCCAGGTGAATGGCAGAAATCTTCTGTCCTGGGAGGAAAAATTCCGGTTGGACGTGGAATACGTGAAGAATATTACCTTCCTGGGCGACATGAAGATCCTGTTCGCCACGGTGGGAAAAATCATTAACCGAGAGGGAATATCCTCCGAATCCAGCGCAACCATGGAAGAATTCAAAGGGACGGTGAGACAATGAGCAAGCAGATCGTGATCATCGGTGCAGGTGGACACGGCAAGGTCGTGGCGGATATTGTGATGCTCAGCGGCGATACTGTGCTGGGATTTTTGGATGACGGAAAAGCTCTGGGAGAAACAGTTTGTGGAATTCCGGTTTTGGGACCTGTGTCTGCCTACGTACACTTTCCTGATGTATGGTTCCTGGTGGCAGTGGGGGATGGAACCCTCCGGGAAAGACTCGTCTCCCGGATGAACGGTGTGAAATGGTATACGGCAATCCATCCGACTGCTGTGATTTCGCCTATGGAAACAGAAATTGGGGAAGGCACTGTAGTCATGGCCAATGCTGTGGTAAATCCATGCGCAAGGATTGGCAGTCATTGCATCATCAACACCGGAGCCATTGTAGAGCATGACAATGAGATTGGATACTTCAGCCATATCTCCGTGGGAGCCAAACTGGGTGGAACCGTAAAAATAGGAGAAAAGACATGGGTGGGTATTGGCGCTGCGATTAAGAACAATGTGACCGTCTGCGGCGACTGCGTTATCGGGGCCGGGGCAGTAGTTGTCCGGGACATTACTGTTCCCGGAACCTATACCGGCACTCCGGCGAGGAAAATAAGATGAAAAAGCTTTGTTTTGTAACGACAGTTTCTCTTACAATTAAAGCATTTTTGATACCGGTTCTGAATCGTTTCCGGGATAATACGTCATGGGAATTGACGGTTATTTGTGATGAAGATGATTCTTTGCAGGAAGCGCTGCCCGCTGGGGTTCGGTACATTCCCGTGCCTATGAAGCGGGGCATCAGCCTGGGTGGCATCGGGGCCTGCTGGAAGATGTATCAGATCTTCCGGAAGGAAAAATTTGATCTGGTCCAGTATTCTACGCCCAATGCCAGCGTTTACGCATCCATTGCGGCCTGGGCGGCTGGAGTCAAACACAGGATATACCATCTGATGGGTTATCGATTTCTGGGCTTTTCAGGAATTAAAGCGGAGATTTTCAAACTACTGGAAAAGCTGGCGTGTTCACTGGCTACAAAAGTGGAGTGTGTCAGCAAAAGCAACCTACGCATTGGCGTGGAAATGGGGCTGTTTCCTGATAAAAAGGTATCGGTTTTGTACCATGGCAGTTCAGCCGGTGTTGATTTGGGAAGATTCGATATTTCCAAAAAAGAAATTTGGCGTAAAGAATTGCGTCAAGAATTTGGCTATTCAAACGCGGACTGTGTATTTGGCTTTGCCGGAAGAATTACGGGAGACAAGGGTATCAATGAGTTGCTGCGTGCTTTTGAAAAGATGTCCCGGGCAGACACAAGACTGTTTTTAGTAGGGCGGCAGGAAGAACAACACACGCTGGATCAACGGCTCTGGAATCAAGCCATAAACTCCGATCGCGTCACCGTTCACCCGGAAGTGAAAGATATCGAACGGTATTTTTCGATGATGGATGTGCTGATTTTACCCAGTTACCGGGAAGGCTTTGGAAACATTGTCATTGAAGCGGAGGCTATGGGTGTTCCGGTGATCGTCACCGACATTCCCGGACCCACGGATGCTATGCTCCCGGAGGAAACCGGGCTGGTGGTGAAGGTGCGGGATGTGGATTCCCTGTACGCCGCCATGGAACGGCTGGCCGGGGATCCGGAGCTGCGGAAGCGGCTGGGCAAAGCCGGCGCGGAATTTGCCGCCCGGAATTTTGACCAGAAAATTTTGACGGAAAAGATTCTGGCAGACCGGAAACGGCTGTTGGGAATATGTGAGGAGTGAGGGCATGGACCCGAAAATTTCTGTCCTCATGGGGATATACAACTGCGCGGCTACTCTGGGGGAGGCCATTGGGTGCATCCTGGCCCAGACGGAGACACGGTGGGAGCTGATTCTCTGCGACGACGGTTCCCGGGATGATACATATGCGGTGGCGGAGTCCTTCCGGCGGCAGTACCCGGACCGGATCGTGCTCCTGCGCAACGAAAAGAACATGGGCCTGAACCACACCCTGAACCGCTGCTTGGCGGCGGCCCGGGGGGAATTCGTGGCCCGGATGGACGGAGACGACCTGTGCGACCCGGACCGGTTCGCCCGGCAGCTTGCGGTGCTGGAAACGGACCCGAATTTGGCTGTGGTCAGCACCGCCATGACCTATTTTGACGAGGGGGGCACCTGGGGCCGGTGCCATGTGAAGCCGCGGCCTGAAAAAACGGATTTTCTCTACGGCACACCCTTCTGCCACGGGGCCTGCATGGTCCGGCGGCAGGCCATGGTTGCAGTAGGGGGCTATACCGAGGAGGAGCGGTTCCTTCGGGTGGAGGATTATGACCTGTGGGTCAAGCTCTACGCCGCCGGATACCGGGGCGTGAACATTGACGATGCTCTGTACCATATGCGGGATGGCCGGGACGCCATTTCCCGGCGGAAATTCTGCTACCGGCTCAACGAAGCCGGAGCCATCACCAAGGCGGTGCGGGTGCTGAAGCTGCCCCTGTGGGGCTATGTCCGGGCCCTGCGGCCCATTCTGGTGGGCCTGCTGCCCATGCCGGTGTATACAGTCCTGCATAAGAAGCGTTTAGGGAGGAATTGACATGATCCCCAAGATCATCCACTACTGCTGGTTCGGCGGCAAGGAGCTGCCGCCCCTGGCGAAAAAATGCATCGCAAGCTGGCGGAAGTTTTGCCCGGATTGGGAACTGCGGATGTGGAATGAGTCCAATTTTCCGGTGGAGGAGTATCCTTACGCTGCCTATTGTTTGCGTTCGCGGAAATGGGCGTTTCTAAGTGACTTTGTACGGCTGAAGGTCGTGGAGGAGTTTGGCGGCGTGTACCTGGATACGGATGTGGAATTGGTCAAAAGTCTGGATGACCTTGGGGAAAATGAAGCCTTCTTTGGATTCGAAAATCCTAATTATGTGGCATCCGGCCTGGGCTTTGGAGCCGTGGCAGGCCATCCCGCGGTGGCGGCTATGGTCCGGGAATATGAGACTCTGGAACCTGACGGGACGGGGGAGTACCCGCTGAGAGCCTGTCCGGGCCTGAATACGAAAGCTCTGGTGAAGCTGGGACTGAAACTGGATGGGCGGGAACAGATTGTGGCCGGGGCCAAAATCCTGCCTGCGGATTGGCTGAATCCTTATGATCCTGCCACCGGAGAGCTGAAGCGCACCGCCAACACGGTGTCCGTCCACTGGTACAGCCAGAGCTGGATCTCCCCAATGGAGCGGCTTAGGACCAAAATCGCCCGCCCCTTCCACCGATTTTTCGGTAAGGATTGCTTTATGTGGTTGAGGAAATAAAGAACAGGAGGAAAACTATGTCCATAAAACATATAATCAGGGAATTTGTTTTCCGCCTTCGTGGCCAGTACACTGTAGAGCGCCTTGTCAAAATGGGCTTGACAGTTGGAAAGAATTTTAATCCACAACTGGGCTATGATTTGGACCCATCTCATTGCTGGTTGATTACCATCGGTGATAATGTAACATTTGGTCCCCGTGTTCAGATACTGGCCCATGATGCCAGTACTTGTCGGGCATTGGGGTATGCCAAAATTGGCCGCGTTACCATTGGCAATGACGTTTTTGTTGGAGCGGGATCAATCGTGCTGCCGAACACGACCATTGGCGACAATGTGATTATTGGTGCAGGCTCTGTTGTGACCAAAGATATTCCGGCGGGTAAGGTATATGCTGGAAACCCCGCAAAAGAGATATGTGATACCGAGGAATACCTGATGAAGCATAAGACGAACATGGAAAAAAGACCGTGTTTCGACGAGTCTTTTACGCTTCGCGGCAATGTTGATCAAGAAAAGAAAATGCGTCAGAAGAAAGCATTGTCAGACGGTATGGGATATGTTGTATGAAACTGACGATATTTACGCCCGCCTACAACCGGGCTCAGACTCTGCCCCGGCTGTACCGGAGCCTGCAATACCAAGCCTGCCATGATTTCGAGTGGCTGATCGTGGACGACGGATCCACCGACGGAACGGAAGCGGTGGCCCGGGAATTTACCCGGGAGCAGGACTTCCCGGTCCGCTATATCCGCAAGGAAAACGGCGGCAAGCATACGGCCCACAACCTGGCCCTGGAGCAGGCCCGGGGAGAGTGGTTCCTTTGTGTGGATTCCGATGATTACCTGGCTGACGGCGCTGTTGCCACGCTTTTGTCGTTTTTCGAGGAACGGGATCCTCCGGAAGGGGTCGTGGCCTATAAGACGGACATCCGGGGCAACCTTCTCAGTTGGGCATTCCCGCAGGAGCCGGACCAGGTGAAGCTCCATAGCCTGTCCATGGACTACGGCTGCACCGGGGAATTTACCTTGGTCTTCCGGACGGATTTTGCCCGGGAATATCCCTTCCCTGTCTTTCCGGGAGAAAAGTTCATGGGAGAAAGTGTGATCTACGACCGGATGGACCGGGAGGGCTGGTTTGCCCTCCTGCGGTCGGTCATTACCGTTTGCGAATACCAGCCCGACGGCTATTCCCGGAGCACGGACAACCTCATGCGGAGCAGCCCAAATGGGTTCTGTCTGTACTTCCTTCAGCGGATCGACCTGCAGCGGAGTCTCGTTTCCCGGCTGGTCTGCGCCGGGAAATACTGGTGCTTCCGGAGCATCAGCGGGAACCGGGAGCTGGAATATGGGGGAAAGCACGGCCTGACGGTGGCCCTGGGCCGGGTCCTGGGGCCGGTATTCCGGCTGTACTACAAAATTTTCAGAAACATTTGATACGGGAGCGCCTATGACGACCATAGCCTTTACCGTGCTGATGGTGGGTGTTTGGGGACTGAACCTCCTGAACGGCACCGGCCTGGGCACGGCGTACCATACCATCGAGTTGTCCCAGTTGGCAGCGGCTGCGCTGGCGGCTGCCTTTGTGCTGCAGCGGATCCGGCGGGAAAACCGGCTTCTGGTGGAGCAGCGATATTTCTATACTTACCTGGGTATGGGGGCGGTATTCCTGCTGTCGTCCTGGTGGGCGGGCTACGGCCTGCGGGCCTGGGATTACCTGTGGGCCTATCTGGTGGTCTATATATTCTCCAACATCCCTGTCCGGCGGAAGCACCTGTATTTGGCCGGCGCGGCCTACGCGGTGCTGGGGGCGGCCATTCTCTTTATCTTCAACTATATGGATGCCTTGTCCGGCTGGAATGCCAACGATATCGCCATGATCGGGCTGTTCAGCTTCCTGACCTTCATCATCCCCTATTTCGGAGCCCGGGACAAGCAGAGTGTGTTTATGCTGATCACCGTGGGTGTGGTCTATTGCGTTTTGCTGTGGCCTACGGACTCCCGGTCCTGCATCATGGCCATCGCCGCGTCTTTGCCGCTGATCTTCCGGATCCTCCCCAGCAGACCGGTGCTGCGGAGCCGGATCGGTATTTTCCTGACTCTGATGGTGCCTCTGGCGGTGGCGGTGGTGATCGGTTCCCTGGCGGGAGCGCCCCTGGTGGAGGAACTGAATGAATGGAGCGTGGCAGAGACGGGCAAGCCTGCCTTCAATGGCCGGGAGGCCTACTGGGCCCAGGGCCTGGAGCTGTGGTCCCGGCAGCCCCTGTTTGGCAGCGGATATCTGAGCCATTTCAACTGGCACAACAGCGCGGTGGAATGTCTGACCAGCTATGGCCTCGTGGGCTTTGGATTCTGGATCTGGTCCTTCTGGCTGCCCCTGACCGATGCCCGGAAGTATACCGGAGATATTTGTGTCAGCGGTGCCATGATCGCGTTTTTGGTGATCTATGTCCAGCAGTCCGTGGAGCTGGGCTTTATCGGCCGCAATCCCAATATGATGCCCTACATGATCCTGGGCATCCTGGTGGGAAGAGTGCGGTATTTGAAGCAGCGTCATTAAAGCAAAGGAGGTCAGCATGGTCAGCATCATTGTGCCGGTGTACAACGGAGCGGAATATCTGGACCGGTGTGTGGCCTCAGTCGTGGCCCAGACCCTGAAGGACTGGGAGATGATCCTGGTGGACGATGGGTCCACTGACGGCTCCGGTGCCCTGTGTGACCGCTGGGCACAGAGGGATCCCCGGATCCGGGTGATCCATCAAAAGAACAGCGGCGTTTCCGCCGCCCGGAACGCGGGGCTGGATGTGGCCCGGGGGGAATATGTGGGCTTCGTGGATGCGGATGACCATATTGCCCCGGAGACTTATGAAATGGCCCTGGAAGGTATGGAAAATGCGGACCTGGTGATGTGGGACGCGGTGACGGTGTGGGCCGACGGACGGACCGAGCCGGATACCATCCCTCTGCTGTCCGGGGACGCGAATCTGACCCGGCAGGATATGACCCCGGAACTGCTGTGCCTGATGGCGGGTTCCGTGTGCCGGTGCCTGTACCGGCGGAGCCTGATCGGGGATATCCGGTTCCCGGAGGGGATCAAGTTTTCCGAGGACCGGTTGTTCAACCTCCAGGCCATGGGCCGGGCGGAACGCCTGCGGTATTTGAAAACGCCTCTGTATTACCGGCTGATGCACAGCGCCAGCGCGGTGCACCGGTACCACGGGGATTACTTTGATGCCTCCAAAGCTGCCCATCTGGCGGTGATGGCAGTGCTGGAAAGGGCCTGGAACGGAGAAGTTTCCTATGTCCGGGCCTATGAGCGGCAGTTCCTGGGCAGCGCCCTGGGGGCGATCCACAATTACCATTACAAAACCTCGCCCCTGACGGCGGCCCAACGGCGGGAGCGGGTGAAAGCCCTGTGTGAGGATCCAATCCTGCGGCAGGTTCTTGAACGGGCAGAGAAGCTGGACCTGCGGCAGAACCTGATGAAATACAAGCAGGTCACTGCCCTGTGCCTCCTGGCAAAGCTGGCCAATTGGAAACATGGGAGATAGATACAGATGCGGGATTTGACAAAATACAATACGAAATTCGCGTTGCGGTGGAATAAATTGCTTCGTTTCTTTATCAACAGAAAAAACAGGGAGCGACTACAAAATCACGGCTTTTCTTTGCTGTGCAATAACTGTAACGGTGGTATCATTACACATGATTTAGGAGAACAGTTTCGATCTCCTACAATTAACCTATATTTCTATAAAGACCATTTTTTCCGTTTCTGTGAGAATTTGGAATACTATCTGGCTCAGGAATTGACGCTATGCAAAAACCCGGAGCATACACCGGAGATTGAATACCCTGTGTGCAATTTGGGTGATTTGGAGATGCACTTTCTGCACTATAAATCCTTTGCTGAGGCGAAGGAGAAATGGGAAAGGCGGACTCGAAGAATCAATAGGGACAACTTGTTCATAATGTGGGCATTCTATGATCCCGCAGAAGAGGATCTGGTGGCCCGTTTTGATCGACTGCCTTATCGGAACAAAGTCGCGTTTACGGAACGAGAATTTCCTCAGTATCCCAGTGCATATTGCATTCGCGGTTATGAGGATGGACTGGGCGGCCTGACCTTGTTCAATGGACTGTCTGGAAAACGGAAGATCGATCAATTCGATTATGTGGCATGGCTAAATAACGGAAACCACTGAAAAGAAAGGGAGCTGCCCCATGTCCTACTCCAACTATATCTTCCGCAAACTGATCAACGGCATCAACCGTCTCCGGTTGAGAAACCGGGAGTTTTCCCTGTTTTCCAGCAACTGCAACGGCGGCTGTATCTGCCATGACCTGGGGCTCCCGTTCCGGTCGCCTTTTGTGAACCTGTGCCTGTCAGCGGAGGATTACATGAAATTCCTCCGCCAGCCCCGGATCTATCTGGCCGCTCCGCTGGAATTTTGCCGGGATGCCGGTAAGGCATATCCCGTAGCCATGCTCCGGGACATCACCCTCCATTTCATGCACTACGCCGATTCGGAGGAAGCGGCTTCCGCCTGGGAGCGAAGAAAGGCCCGGATCAACTGGGACAACCTCTTTGTCCTGATGACGGACCGGGACGACTGTACCGAGGAAATCCTGCGGGAATTTGATGCCCTGCCCTATCAAAACAAGGCGGTGTTCACCCATGTACCCCGGCCGGAAATCGCCAGCGCCGTGTACATCCCTGGCTTTGAATCGGAGGGGGAAGTGGGCAATGGCGATGCTTTTGTGGATGGCTTCAGCGGGAGAAAGTATTTCGACTGTTTTGACTATGTAAAATGGTTCAACGAGGGGAAGTAATATGCCCAAAATCAGCGTGATCATGCCGGCATACAATGCCGAACAATACATTGGCGAGGCCATGGACAGCATTCTGGGCCAGACCTTCGGGGATTTTGAGTTCATCATCCTCAACGATTGCTCCACCGATGGGACGGAGGAGATCATCCTGTCCTATGACGATCCCCGAATCGTCTATCTGAAAAACGAAAATAATTTGGGCGTGGCGGCGACCCTGAACCGGGGGCTGGAAATGGCCCGGGGCGAATATATTGCCCGGATGGACGCGGACGATATCTCCTTACCCCAGCGGTTCGAAAAGCAGATCGCCTACCTGGATGCCCACCCAGAGGTGGCGGTTCTGGGGACTAATGCGGCCATTTTCTCTGATGACAAAACAATACAGATGACACAAGTGCCAGAGACCGACAGGTCTATCCGATTGAGAATGGCGCTCTCCAATCCGTTCATTCATCCGACTATTATGATGCGGAGGAGTATGATCGCGGAATTATCCTATGAAATGGAGTATGAAGGCAGAGAGGACTATCGTTTTTGGATGCGGGTTTCGCAAAAATATAAGGTATCCAATTTGCGAGACTGTTTACTTAGGTATCGCATTCACAAGGGACAGGTTACCCGAAGGGCCGATAGCAAAAAAAAAGAAAAGCACTTTTCTTTAAAAAAACGCTACTATCAAGAACTTCAAATCGGTCTTACGGAACCGATAGAAACAGCACTTTGCTGGGCGTCCTTTTTTGGAACAGTGGAAGCTCCGGAACAGTTACGGATGCTGAAAACAGGATTGAGGAAAGTGGCAGAATACTACGGGGAAAAAGGATTTCCTAAAGAATACGAGAACTTTTTGACGTCTGTAGCTGTAAATTCCAAAATCGGAAAATTAGACAAATGGAAGATTACGGAAGGACAGCCGTTCGTTTCAAGAATAGCAACTGTTTTGCGAAAGGACAGACGGAAATGAGGATAGGAATTATCACTTGCCATGATGTGTTCAATGCGGGTTCATCGCTGCAAGCCTATGCGTTGCGTCATTTTTTGGGACAGAATGGGGAAAATGTGAAGATCATTGACTATAAAACGGACTATATGTACAGGCTTATAGATTTTATGAGGGTGGATAGTCCCAAGTGGCAGAAAACCTGCATTCACAGATGGGCCTATCGTGCAAGAATATTTCCCTATAACTGCTCTCTGCTGCCAAAATACTATTGCTACAAGCGATTTAACAAAGAATATTTGGCCCTGACAAAACCACGGTGCACCTCCTTTGAAGACTTACAGAAAATTGGCGAGTATGACGTTTTGATTTGTGGTAGCGACCAGATTTGGGCAACAGAAAATAACAAGTGTGGTGAGGATCCTGCATTCTATCTGGCATTTTCTGAAACCGCAAAGAAAATTGCCTATGCCGCAAGCTTTGGAGCAGACTGCGTGAATGAAGCTGGGGTCAATCAAATCAAGAAGAATCTTCCAAAGTTCAGTGCAATCAGTGTCCGGGAGAAATCCGGCGTGGATATTTTGCGTCGAAATGGAATTTCCGGTGTTCAGGTTATGGACCCTGTATTTCTTGTGGAAAAGGAACATTGGGAAAAAATGCGCAAGCCACCTGCACAAGTACCGGAGCGATTTGCGTTTGTCTATGGTTATGATAATGATAATGATGTAGATATTGAGGGGATTGCGGAAGTTTATGCCAAACAAAGAGGACTCCGGGTTGTTACGCTGAAAGGCAATGGAAAATATGCCCTGGGTGGACCGGAACAGTTTCTTTGGCTGATAAGTCATGCGGAAATAATTTTTACCAGTTCGTTTCATGCGTTAGCGTTCTCTGTTATTTTTGAAAGGCCCTTTGTGGCATTCCAGACCGGAAACAGACCGTTGTTTGAACGGCTGAATAGTTTGCTGAATCTTACTGGGTTACAGGATCGTATTTGGGTAAACGGCAGGACCATGGAAGACTATGGCTCGATTAGTTATGAGGCTGTCAGAAAGCCTGTTCAAGATCACATAAGAGCGTCAAAACAGTTTTTACTGGAGGCAATATATGGTCCGAAAACTTGATGGCTTTTGTACAGGCTGTGGAGCCTGTGCCGCAAAATGTATGAAAGGTGCAATTCACATTTCTCAGGACCGGGAAGGCTTTTATAAGGCTGTTATTCAGGATGAGAAATGTGTTCGATGCGGCTTGTGTGAAAAAGCTTGCCCCATGCTGTATGAATCGGAGCGTATGGGACCGATTGCTGCATTTGTTGGAAGAAGTAAGGACTCTAGCATCCTAACAGAAAGTAGTTCCGGGGGAATATTCCCTTTGCTAGCTCGGTCGATTATTGAATATGGCGGCTATGTTTTTGGATGTGCATGGGGGGAGGATTTGTCTGCTTGCCATGTAGAGATTTCAACCATAGCCCAAATCCCGCGTTTATCAAAATCTAAATATGTGCAAAGCAAGATAGGGAACATGTTTGTCGATGTAAAGAATCGACTGACAGAGGGCAAGCCTGTTTTATTCAGCGGAACACCTTGTCAAGTTGCGGGGCTGAAAAACTATCTTAGCAAAGAATATGAAAATCTGATTACAGTTGATTTTATTTGCCATGGTGTTCCCAGTCCTTTGGCATTTCAGAAATACATAATGGAAAAGGAAATGCAATACGGGGCAAAAGTGGACCGAGTCGTTTTTCGGGATAAAACAAAAGGCTGGAAAGAACTGTGCATCAGAATTGAATTTACGGATGGTAGTGTCTATTCCTTGCCAGCGGCGAAAGATGTGTACTATCGTGCATTCCTGTCCAATCTAAGCTTAAATGAAGTCTGCGGAAGGTGTGTGTTTAATAGCTTGCCACGTACGTCGGATATTACCCTTGGCGATTTTTGGGGTGTGGAGAAGTACCATGAAAGCTTTGCGGACAACAAGGGAGTGTCTTGTATTGTTGTAAACTCGGAGAAGGGACGGAATCTAGTGAATTGTATCCAAGCGGAACTACAAATGGAAGAAACCGTTCCGGAAAAGATTTTACAAGGCAACCCTTTTTTGAATGGACACTGCACACTTCACAAGAGAAGGAAAAAGTTTTTTGAACTGCTGCAAAAGGAGCCTTTTGGGATTGCTACAGCGAAGTGCCTAAAACCAACGGCATGGGAATGGTTTATAGAGGTTGCAAGATATAAATTGGGACTAAACAGGAGCTAATATGATCAGCATTATCGTGCCGGTGTACAATGTAAGTGAATACCTGCCCCGGTGCGTGGAGAGCCTGCTGGGGCAAAGCGGTGGGGATTTTGAGGTCATCCTGGTGGATGACGGTTCCACCGATGGCTCCGGCACCCTTTGCGACAGCTATGCCGCCCGGGACCCCCGGGTCCGCTGTGTCCATAAGGAAAATGGCGGCCTGTCCTCGGCCCGGAACGCGGGTCTGGATGCCGCGGTGGGGGAACGGGTCCTCTTTGTGGACGGGGACGATTATCTGGCACCTTTTGCCCTGGAGCGTCTGACGGCCCTGGCCGGGGCGTATCCGGCGGCGGATTTTATCCAGTTCCGCTACCGGGAAACCGACGGTTCCTGGTCCGGGGAGGACCGGGAGAACCTTCCGGAAACGGCCTCGGGCCCGGAGGAGCTGTTCCGGCAGCTCTATGTCCTGGGGGGTGTGGGAGCGTCGGCCTGTACCAAGCTGTTCCGGCGGGAGCTGTTCCGGGATTTGCGGTTTGCGGAAGGGCTTCGGCATGAGGATGAGGAGCTAATGACCCGCCTCCTGCCCCGGTGCCGCCGGGTGGTGTATACGGATCTGGAGCTGTACGGCTATGTCACGCGGCCCGGGAGTATCATCCATTCCAGCTTCAACCCTAAGAGCCTGGACATTTTCCCAATTATGGACCGGAGAATTGAGACGCTGCAGTCCTTGGGCATGGAGGACCTGGTCCGGGAGAGCCGGAGCAGGCTGTTCCGAACCGCCGCCTGGCTGTACTGTCAGGCAAAAAAAGCCGGATTCCGGCGGGAAGCGGCGACCCTGAAGGCAAGAATTCTGGAAGGTGCGGCATCGGACCTGGACCTGACCGGCCAGTACCGGATCCTGCACAGCCTGGCCCGGTATATTCCCATCGCCCCGGAGCTGTACTATCTAACCCGAAGACTTTTCGGAAAGACGTAAAAAGGAAGACACGATATGAGCGAACCGAATCATCAATACCATATTCATATCCAGCCGAAGAATGGATGGTTTGACATCGACCTGAAGGAGCTGTGGCGGTACAGAGACCTGATCTGGCTGTTTACGAAGAAAAATTTCATCCTGGTGTATAAGCAGACCATTCTGGGTCCGGCCTGGATTGTCCTGCAGCCCCTGATGACCACGCTGATTTATACGCTGGTGTTTGGCGGCATTGCGGGGATTCCTACGGATGGGGTGCCGCAGCTGCTGTTCTATATGGGCGGTACGGCGGTGTGGGGCTTCTTCGCCGCTTGCCTGAATAAGACCGCCAGCACCTTCACCGGAAATGCCGGTGTGTTTGGAAAGGTCTATTTCCCCCGGCTGGTGATGCCTATTTCCACGGTACTGTCGTCTGCGGTTAATTTTGGTGTGCAGCTTGCCATGTTCCTGGTGTTCTGGATTTACTATGTGGCCACGGGCCAGGTGACTCCCAACTATGCCGGGATTCTGCTGCTTCCCCTGGTGATGGGGTATCTGGGCTTACTGGCTCTGGGCTGTGGTGTCATCATTTCCAGTCTGACCACCAAGTACCGGGATTTGGCCATGCTGGTGGGTTTTGGTGTGCAGCTTTGGATGTACATCACG
Organism: Oscillospiraceae bacterium; assembly: GCA_017501695.1. Lineage (GTDB taxonomy): Bacteria > Bacillota > Clostridia > Oscillospirales > Oscillospiraceae > Faecousia. The sequence continues at coordinate 22,310 of JAFVWL010000006.1, read as the reverse complement.
CCGGTGGTGTACCCCCTGTCTACGCTGGGCGACGGAATGCTGCGGACGGTGATTATGATGAACCCGGTAACCTGTGCGGTGGAGACCTTCCGGTGGATGTTCCTGGGTGCGGGAGATGTGAATGCCCTGAGCTGGATTGTCAGCACCGGGGTCATGGCCGTGATTGTGGCGGTTGGTGTGATGGTGTTCAGCAAAGTGGAAAAGACCTTTATGGATACGGTCTGAGGTATTGATATGAGTGGAGAAAACGCGATTGAAATCAGGGGACTGAAGAAGCAGTACCGTCTGGGCCAGATTGGCGGCGGAACGCTGACGGCGGACCTGCAGAGCTGGTGGGCCAGGGTGCGGCATCAGGAGGACCCCAATTCCAAAATCGGCACGGACCAGCGACGCATCGGGCAAGCATTTATGGCTCTGAACGGCATTGATCTGACGGTGAAAAAGGGCGAAGCCCTGGGCATCATCGGCAGCAACGGTGCGGGCAAGTCTACGCTGCTGAAGATTCTGTCCCGGATCACGGCACCTACGGAAGGAACTGTGGATATTTACGGCCGGATCACCTCTATGCTGGAGGTGGGCACGGGCTTCAGCCCGGAGATGACGGGCCGGGAGAACATTTATATGAACGGTGCGATTCTGGGCATGAGCCGTGCGGAGATCGACGAGAAGATGGAGGAAATAATCGAATTTTCGGAGGTCCGGGAATTCATCGACACCCCGGTGAAGCGGTATTCGTCGGGCATGTATGTGAAGCTGGCTTTCTCGGTGGCGGCCCACCTGGATTCGGAAATCATGATCATGGACGAGGTCCTGGCCGTGGGCGATGTAAATTTTCAGCAAAAATGCTTGAAGAAAATGCGAGAAGCTGCAACTATAGAAGGAAAAACGGTATTGTATGTAAGCCATAACATGAATACAATACGCCAGCTTTGCAATCGATGCATAGTGTTGAACAGTGGGAAATTGGTGTTCTGTGGAGAAACAGAAAAAGCTATCGAAATATATGAAAATAATAGTGTACTTGAAAAAAGAAGTGAATACGATCTTACTCGGTTGAGCAGAATAACAGGATTGACCAATGTGGCAAGGATGGAAAGACTTCGGATTGCGTGTTCGGATGTTGGCATGAACCAGCAGTTAAAGTTTGAACTGCAATGTATGTGCGACAGTCCCATTCAGAACACCATGCTAAGATTTGTCTTGTTCGATAAACGAGGCAATACTCTTGGTGCAACATACTCGAATATGTGGGATTTGGTTAGTGGCCACTCAGCCAGGGAATTTGCGTTAGATTGTTCTGTACTTGCTCCTGGTGAATACTATGCTGATATTATTCTAATTTCCTATGACGGGGGAATACAGATTAGGCATGATATTGCAATTAAAGCTTTTGCGTTTTCTGTTCGGGAAGATAACATTCTATACAACATGGAGTGGAATCGACACGGATGGGGATGTATCCGATTGCCAAGTCTTCGTACAGAGGGGTGACTAAGTGTGGAGGGAATTAAACGTTTTTTAGAATGCTTGGTGCCTGTGAGTGTATGTAATTTGGAATGTGAATATTGCTACATCATTCAAGAGAATAGACGAAATATGAAAATGGCTAAAATGCAATACTCTCCTGAACATATTGCATTGGCTATGACCAAGGAACGGTTGGGAGGTACTTGCTTAATAAGTATCTGTGGAGCTGGAGAAACGCTTGTACAGCCGGAAGTAGCAGAAATAGCAGGGCTGTTGGTACAGGAGGGGCATTATGTCAATATTACGACCAATGGTACACAAACAAAACAATTTGATAGGTTGATCAATTTGTGTAAAGATGCTATATCACGGTTGCACATATCGTTCTCTTTGCATTATCTGGAGTTAAAACGGCGTGGTTTGCTTGATCAGTTTTTCTCCAATGTCGAGAAAATGCGTAAAGCTGGGGCATCAATTCTGCTTCAAATGAACTTGTGTGATGCCTATATCCCGTATGTTGACGAGATAAAGAAAATATCAAAAGACAGAGTGGGTGCATATCCGCAAATAGCACTCACCCGAGATGAAAGCAGTACACCATACAAAGTATATAGCAAGGATCCGGAAAACTACATTAGTGTGGGAAAATCATTTAATTCTCCGCTATTTGACTTTACACTAAGGAACTTTAATAAAAAAAGGAATGAGTTTTGTTATGCGGGGGAATGGTCAGGTGTTTTGGATCTCTCAACGGGGATCCTGCGGAAGTGTTATTTTTCAAATGAAGGTGTAAATATTTTTTCTGATTTAAATGCTCCTGTTTGCTTGACTCCTGTTGGCACAGAATGTAAAACGAGCTACTGCGTGAACTCAAGTCACTTTATGTCACTAGGCGTAATTCCTAATGTTCAGACACCAAGTTATGGAAGTTTAAGAAACAGGCCGGAGGCAGAATGGCAGACTCAGGAAATGAAAGCCTTTCTTTCTTCTCGTTTGTATGATTCTAATAAGCAATACACATCCGGGGAGAAAATGAAGCTATTCCTCAAGGCCAAAGTGAAGAAATTACGGGGCTGGTTATCCGGATTTAAGTTTTATCGGTTTTTACATAACCTAAAGGAAAAACTATGAACCAAAAAGACATTCTTTACCCCCTGCGGCGGTTGCACGGGATGCTGCATGAGTGGCACATGACAAATCAATATGTAAAATCCTGGTGGGGAAAGAATGCCGGAATCCGGGTGCTGCTTCCGGGGCTTCCGGACCACACCAATCTGGGAGACAGTGCCATATCTATTGCCCAGCGGCTGTTTTTAATCCGTTCCGGTATCTCGCCGGAAAGTATCCGGGAAGTTGGTTTTTCGGAGTATCCCTCTTTTCGGCGTAGGATCAGAAGACTGGTAAAAAAGCACGACCTGATTGTCCATTTGGGTGGCGGAAACATGGGAAGTCAATGGAAACGGGAGGAGAATTTTCACCGACTGCTTCTTTCTGACTTTCCCCAGAACCCAACGGTGGTCTTTCCTCAGACCATATACTACGCAGAAACAGAGGAGGAATATAGACAGTCTTCAATTCCTGTCTATAATGACCGTCCGAAATTGATCATTGTTGCCCGGGAAAAGAAATCCTTGGAGCTAGTGCAGAAGCTCTACCCGAATACGCTCAGTATGCTGGCACCGGATATTGTTCTGTCTGCGGATATGTCTTCTTTTGGAGTGGAGCCGCAGCCGCGGCACGGTGTGCTGTTTTGTATGCGAAATGACCCGGAGCGGGCTATGACAGATGAACAGCGGGCTGCGTTAGAGGGGATCTTCTCTGGCTGGGGAAAGGAAATGCGGCATACGGATATGCACGCAAATGTCTGGATTACCAAAGAAAACCGCGGTGTATGTGTGAAAGAGAAGCTGGAGGAAATCGCATCCGCAGAGCTGGTCATTACGGACCGGCTCCATGGAATGATTTTTGCGGCGATTACAGGGACGCCCTGTATCGCATTTGGAAATTATAACTACAAGGTACGGGGGACCTATGAATGGATCAGCTATCTTCCCTACATTCGTTTTGCGGAAACGGTGGAGGATGCGGAACGGATGATTCCGGACCTGATGGAAATGAAGGATTGCCGGTTCGACAACAAACCCTTGCAGCCCTATTTTGAAACTTTGGCCCAGGTGGTGAGATCGTATGCCAACAATTAGTGTCATCGTGCCCATCTATAAAGTAGAACCCTATCTGCACCGGTGTGTGGACAGCATCCTGAATCAGACATTTACAGATTTTGAACTGAACCTCGTGGATGACGGAAGTCCGGATCATTGCGGGGCCATCTGCGATGAATATGCCCAAAAGGACCCGCGGGTCCGTGTGATCCACAAGGAAAACGGCGGCCTGTCCTCTGCCCGGAACGCGGGAATTGATGTGGCCCGGGGAGACTGGCTGAGCTTCGTGGACAGCGACGATTATATCCACCCCCAAATGCTGGAAATCTTGCTGGATGCGGTGCGTACTGCGGGGACCAAGATCAGCAGCTGCGGATTTGTTCGGACAGCGGGGGAGTCCCTCCCTGAAGAAGTTGCACCAAAGACGGAAGCGTGGACCCCGAAGGATTACTATCTGAAGCATTGTGTGGAAGCTACGGTGGCCTGGGGCAAACTCTATCATCGGGACTGCTTCCAAAATATCCGATACCCCCTGGGCAAGCTTCACGAGGACGAATTTGTCACCTACCGGATCCTGTTCGCAGAGCCCCAGGTGGCGGTAATCCCGGAACCCCTGTACGGCTATTACCAAAACCCGAATGGGATTATGGGCACCTGGAACCCCAAACGCCTGGATGTGCTGGAAGCCCTGTGCAAGCAAATGGAATATTTCCTCAGCCTGGATGATGATCAACTGTCCAGAGATCGGATGTATACATATCCTTCCTGTGTTCGAAGGCAGAGGAAAGCTATCGAGATGCATCCGAGCAAAGCAGTTGCCAGGAGAAGCTTGCATCAATGTCGAAAATGGACTCGGCGGATGTTGAAGCTGTACCGGAGCCGGTTCCGTTACAGTATGCTGGATTATCAGGATTTGTATGAGTTTGCTTATCCGGCTTGGATCATTAAAGTTGTATGCGGTAGCTGGAAATGGCTGAGTGGAGTTAAGCAAAGCCTGAAAGGACGGTAAATATGCCAAAAATAAGCGTGATTGTACCCGTCTATAAAGTGGAGCCTTATCTGCATCGTTGTGTGGACAGCGTTCTGAATCAAACATTTACGGATTTTGAGCTGATCCTTGTGGATGATGGCAGCCCGGACAACTGCGGAGCAATCTGTGACGAGTATGCCGAAAAGGACCCTAGAGTGAGGGTGATCCACAAGGAAAACGGCGGTGTTTCCTCTGCCAGAAATGCGGGCTTGGATGCTGCCCGGGGTGAATTTGTGGCATTCCTGGATGGCGATGACTCCTGGGACGATATGTTTTTATCTGTGATGATAACTGCTGCAGAACAAGGGCAAAGGGATTTAGTCTCGTGTACTTGTCGCAGTATCGTTAATAATGAGAATGCAGGAGGACAAATCGTTAAGCCAGCTGTGCATATTCTTCCGGGATACGAAGCTAGAATGCAGTATTTACATGGTATCCTTCTGCAATGTAAAGAGGGCTGGGAAGTGTGGACGCGACTTTTTCGGACGAACATCATTCGGCAAAACCAAATTCGTTTTTGTACTACTTGTGAAAACTTTGCGGAGGATTTAGAGTTTGTTGCACAATATGTACTGCATGCCAGCTCTATTCAAGCATTGGACACATGTATGTATAACTATAATGTCCGAAGTGGATCCATGATGCGCAATAGTCGGGAAATTATTCGATTGGATGCTATGAACGAGATATCCTATAGTTTGGGAAGATATTACAACAAAAAAACGCTAGGAAGGAACTGGGATAAATATCTTGCAATTACTCATTTTATGGTTATGTATTGTCAGTATGCCAAAGTGCTGCAATTAGAAAAACTTCCTCAAATGGGAGAATTACTTAATGGTATCAAAAATCAGCAATGGTTCAAAAATAATACTGCTAAAATTTTTAGTGCATTTAACTTGTTGACGTCCTATATTGGAAAGGACGATGCATTACGGGTGATGATGTTTTCTGCATATTGTTTGCACAAAAATTGGTGGATATATCGGATAACAAGAGGATTTTATAATAGAGTGTTCGGATATCGATAGGAGAGGATTATATGCCCACAATCAGCGTCATTGTACCCGTATATAAGGTGGAGCCTTATCTGCACCGGTGCGTGGACAGTATTCTGAATCAGACATTTACAGATTTGGAAGTCATTCTGGTGGATGACGGAAGTCCGGATCATTGTGGGGCAATCTGTGATGAATATGCCGGGAAGGATTCCAGAGTGCGGGTGATCCATAAGGAAAATGGGGGTCTGTCCTCCGCCCGGAATGCCGGCATCGATGCGATGACAGGACGGTTTGGAATGTTTGTGGATAGTGACGATTGGATTCATCCTCAAATGTTGGAATTGCTATTCCGTGCGCAAGAGGAATACGGAACAGCGATGGTGTCGGTTACAAATCAATGGACTTCTGAAAATCAAGTAAAGTATGTGCAATATGAGTATGCGGAAGTTGTTAAAACGGTATACGCTACAAAAACGATTGAAGAGGCGTTGTATTCTTTTGTTTTCGGAAAAAAAAGAAAGGATGTTCTGACGTGCGGCTTGTACTCTATATGGAAAACAGATGTGTTTAAGGATCTTCGATTTGATGAATGTGTATATTATGCAGAAGATTTAGATATGCTGTGCAAAATAACACCACATCTAAGTGATATAGTTCATATGCATATTCCATTATACTTTTATTACACAGGAAGCGAGAGCTTGAATAGGTGCCCGCTAAACAAGAAAAAATTTTGCGAATTATCTGTCCTTCGAAATGCTGCGTCATTAGCCCATATTTCCGAGACGGAGAAACAGAAATTTATGTATCGTTATTTGTTCAAGTTCCTAAGCTTGGCGTGGGCGATCGAGAAAGAGAAGAATCTGCAGCTTCAAAAAGAGTTTGCACCATATGAAAAAAGAATTTTGTGCGATATAAGCAAGCTGTTGCGAACACCGTATGTTACTTTATATGAGATATTGGCACTACTCCTGTACCTAGCCAAATGTCCGCTATGGAAAATTATGTATGGGAAAACAGAAATGGGAATGGTTACAACACTAAATAGCTTGGCGTAATAAAATATATGGACCCCACAGCTAAGAAGAAATGGATTAAAGAGGTGAGGATAGATATGCCACAGATTAGTGTCATTGTACCCGTTTATAAAGTAGAGCCCTATCTGCACCGGTGCATAGACAGCGTTTTGAATCAGACCTTCACAGATTTTGAATTGATCCTGGTGGATGACGGAAGTCCAGATAATTGTGGCGCTATCTGCGATGAATATGCAGCAAAGGATCCCCGGGTCCGGGTGATCCATAAGGAAAATGGGGGTCTGTCCTCTGCCCGGAACGCGGGCATCGATATCGCCCGGGGAGACTACTTAAGTTTTGTAGATAGTGATGACTATGTACACCCTTGTTTTTTGGAGGTCTTACTATATGCATGTAATTCTTCCAACTCGGGCTATGCTGCATGTGCAGTTACAAATACAAGAGAAAGGAACTGCGAATATAGATGCTTTCCTGAATTGCAAAAGCAGCAATATGAATGTGTAGACTCGAATACAGTATTAGAGAGATACAATAAGGAGTTCTATCCAACACTACACGCATATGTGTGCAATAAAATTTACAAAAAATATTGTTTTGATCAATTTCGATTTAATGAGAAAATGCAACTGTACGAAGATGAGTATATATGCTTAGAACTAATTGAAAGAGCAGAAAAAGTCGCTATTACGAAACTTCCTTTGTATTTTTACTATCAGTCTGAGGGGAGTCTGATGCGTAGCGAACTGAATGAGAAAGATTTGTTTACTTTCGTATCGCTCCAACATATGAGTGACTTTATGAAAAGTCGGAACCTTTTGGTTGAGCATGATATTTTTGAGTACAAGTGGTTTTTAGCCTATTTGAATATATACTATAGGATGAAAACGGAGAAGCCGGGGTTGTTGGATAAACTTCTTATCTATGAGGTGACACTAAGAGAAAAGATGGTTTCGCTCCTGAAGAATGGTCAGATACCACGAGCCTTTAAGCTGGTGCTATTGTTGTTTGCTGTGCACCCACTGGTTGCGAAACCGTTGTATGTGTATTTAATGAGCTGATTAATTTGAGGAACTACGATATGGGCATTATTCGCAACAAGCTGCTATATGAGCTGGAAAAACTGAATACATGGTTCCAGAGGTCCAGTTGCAAATGGATGCGGCAGCCGGATGTGATTGGAATGACCGAGACCATCTCCGCAATCCGGGATCGTCGGGCTTCTATCGCCCGATATGGTGACGGCGAATTTGACATAATCTTTGGGCGGACCGAGGGCTATCAGAAAACAGACATGGTTTTGTCTATGAGACTAAAAACCGTCTTGAAGCAGAACGATTTATCTGATCGCTTCCTGGTGGCTCTGCCGGACTGCTTTGGTTCCCTGGATCACTTTATCCCTGCGGCACAGAACCATTGGAGAATTCGGCTGGACCGGGAACGCATCCGGTGGGTGGGCCTCCTGAACACCAAGGCTCCCTATTATCAGGCCCAAATCACCCGGTTCTACTATGATTGGGCGGACAAATCCCAGTGTCAGGGCTGGTATGAGGGGCTGAAGCAAATCTGGCAGGATGAAAATGTTTTGATTGTGGAGGGCGACAAGAGCCGGGTCGGTGTTGGAAACGATCTCTTTGACAACGCAAAAAGTGTCAGGCGTTTGCTGTGTCCGTCGGAAAATGCGTTTTCCCACTATGATGAAATCCTGGAAGCCGTAAAGCAAGCTGCGAAGCAGGATGACCTGATTTTTATGGCCCTCGGTCCCACAGCAACAGTACTGGCATACGATCTGTTCCGGGCCGGTTTATGGGCATTTGATGCCGGACATATCGATCTGGAATATGAGTGGATGCGTCTGGGCGCCACGGAAAAGGTAAAAATCCCCGGCAAGTATGTCAATGAAGTCTCCGGGGGAGACCAGGTGGCGGATGTGACGGATGATTTGTATCTCAGCCAGATTATCGGAAGGGTCGGCACATGAAAAAGAAAAAACTGTTTATCTACATCCATCAGTGCATCCTAAAGGGTGGCGTGGAGAAGGTGTTTTACAACCTGCTGAATAACCTTCCTCAGGAGCAGTACGAGATTACCGTGCTTTCCCACATCGCCTATCTGACGGATGATATCCACGCGGAACTGTACCCCCAAAATGTACACCGGAGATGGCTGTATTACGATGAGTTTGCCCCCGGCGGCATTCGACGGTTTTTGCAGAGAGTTCACAATTTCCTGATGCCCCGGCTCTATCCAATCTGGCTGCGATTCCGGCGGTTTGATACTGCTATCGCCGCCCAAGAGGGAAAGTATGCCCGGTTTGTGGACGAGAATCTGCGGGCAGATCGGAAATTGCTGTGGATTCACAATGATATGGAGCGATGCCATTGGACAGCCCGGGAGTTTTCTTCGCTGGAAGAAGAGAAAAACTGCTATCTTCGCTTCGATAAGGTGGTTTGTGTATCTCATTCTGTGGCAGACAGCATGGCCAAGGTGTTTGGAGAAATGAAAAACCTCCATGTGTGTTACAACCCCATCGATACGGCGGAAATTGACCGAAAGATGGATTTGTTCCCGGTGGAGCGGGAAGTAGTGCCGTTATTTGTGGCGGTCGGAAGATTGGCGGAGCAGAAGGGCTTTGACCGGCTCCTGCGAATCTGCCGCAGACTGAACCGGCAGGGCTTTGATTACCGGCTTTGGATCATCGGTGACGGTGAGGAACGGAAAAAACTGGAGGCAGAAATTTCCAAAGGCGGCCTGGAAAATGTTCGGCTTCTGGGACAAAAAGGAAATGTGTTTCCCTATATGAAAGCGGCGGACTGGCTGGTATGCTCGTCCAGACATGAGGGGTTCAATATGGTGCTTTACGAAGCGGCTTGGTGTGGAACGCCTGCTATAACGACAGATAATGCAGGAACCAGGGAATTCCTGGGTGACAGCCAATATGGAATCGTAACAGACAATGATGAAGATGCCCTCTATGAGGCGATGTGCCGAGTGCTGTCTAATCCGGAACTGTTGCCTCGTTACCGTGCCGCTGTGCAGGAACGGCGGAGCTTTATCGATTTGCCCGGCCGCATTCGTGCGATTTGTGACGTGCTATGAAAAACTGGATTCGAAATGGAATCATTGCCCTTGGGGTGATTTTGGTATTGGGCGGGTACATAGGCTGGGAGCTATGGCGGTCGGCCTATGGGCTGGTGGCGGTGGAGTATGAAGTGCCTGTGGAGGATGAGACATCGGCGGGGTCCGTGCGGATCGTGCAGCTTTCGGATCTCCACGCTATGTCCTTCGGCGAGAACAATGCCGACCTGGTGGCCGCGGTCCGGGACGCGGGCCCGGATCTCATCGCCATGACCGGGGATATGTTCTCCTCCTTCTCCGGCCCCGGGGACCTGGAGCTGGTATGCCGCCTGGTGGAGGACCTGTCGGGCCTGGCCCCGGTGTACTATGCCCTGGGCAACCATGAGCTGGCCTACATGGCAAGCCATGGCTATGAAATTCTGGATCAGCTCCGCTCTGCCGGGGCTGTGATCCTGGACCGGAGTTACGCGGACCTTTCCGTGGAGGGTCAGGACCTCCGCATCGGCGGGTGCTACGGCTACCTGCTGTCCCGGGATCTGCGCAACGGCCCCGAACAGGATTTTCTGGATGATTTTCTGAACACGGACCGGACCACGGTGCTCCTGGCCCATATGTCCGAGGGGCTTCTGGCCTACAACTGCATCGATGACTGGAATGTGGACCTGGTTCTTTCCGGCCATGCCCACGGGGGCCAGATCCGCCTGCCCTTCATCGGCGGACTCTACGACCCGGAGACCGGCTGGTTCCCAAAATACACCCGGGGAGCGTTCTTCCGGGGGGATTCCGCGGTGGTCCTGTCCGCGGGACTGGGTTCCTCCACTGATATTCCCCGGTTCGGAAATCCGCCGGAGATCGTCATCATCGACCTGGAACCCGGGACCTGACTGGCAGATTGCACCAAAAATCGGAAAGCCGGTTGACGGTTTGGTGGCATTATGCTACAATAACTGTTAGCAAACTGGATAACGCCCCAACGATACACTACGAAGGAGATGCACTGTTATGTATAAGATTTTGGAGCACAATCCCCAACTTATGCCTTTCGCCGGCGATATCGACCTGCGGATGTTCCTGTACCGGGCTACCAAGAGCCGGATCCTGGGCAAGACCCCGACCCTCAATGAGTTCGCCAACGCCCACGACTACTACGGCTTCCACCATGTGGATGGCGGCTGGTATTACCGGGAGTGGGCACCCTCTGCCTATCAGCTCTATCTGGAGGGCGACTTCAACAACTGGAACCAGACCAGCCATCCCCTGACCAAGCTGGAAGACGGCAACTGGGAGCTGTATCTGGAGGGTGACGATGCCCTGTGGGAGGGCTGTAAGGTCAAGACTGTGGTGGATGCCAACCTGACCCGCACGGAGCATATCCCCCTGTACGCCCGCCGGGTGGTCCAGGACCCCAAGACCATTACCTTCACTGCCGAGGTCACCGATGACCGGAAGACCTACCCCTGGACCGACAAGGATTTCAAGGGCGAGGAAGGCCTGTTCATCTACGAGGCCCATGTGGGTATGGCCCAGGAAGAGGGCAAGGTGGGCACCTACCGGGAGTTCGCCGACAAGACCCTGCCCCATGTGAAGCAGGCCGGCTACAATACCATCCAGCTCATGGCAATCATGGAGCACCCCTACTATGGCTCCTTTGGCTACCAGGTCTCCAATTTCTTTGCCGCTTCCTCCTGGTTCGGCAAGCCCGAGGACCTGAAGTACCTGGTCAACAAGGCTCACGAAATGGGCATCCGGGTCCTGCTGGACGTGGTCCATTCCCATGCCGTCAAGAACACCGCCGAGGGCATCAATATGTTTGACGGCACCGTGTGGCAGTTCTTCCACGACGGCGCCAAGGGCGACCATCCCGCCTGGGGCACAAAGTGCTTCGACTATGGCCGTACCGGCGTCCTCCATTTCCTGCTGTCCAACCTGAAGTTCTGGATGACCGAGTACCATTTCGACGGCTTCCGCTTCGACGGTGTCACCTCTATGCTTTACCATGACCATGGCCTGGGCACCGACTTCAATTCCAACGACAAGTATTTCTCTTACAACACCCATACCGAGGCCATCACCTACCTCCAGCTTGCCAATGAGCTGATCCGCCAGGTCAACCCCAATGCCATCACCGTGGCCGAGGATATGTCCGGCATGCCCGGTATGTGCCTGCCCATTGAGGACGGCGGTGTGGGCTTCGACTACCGGCTGGCCATGGGCCTGCCCGATATGTGGATCAAGGCCGTGAAGACCCAGGATGAGAGCTGGGATATCAACAAGATGTGGGGCGATATGTGCCTGCGCCGTCCCGGTGAGGGCACCGTGGCCTATGTGGAGTCCCACGACCAGGCCTTGGTGGGAGACAAGACCATGATCTTCCGCCTGGCGGACGCCGCTATGTACACCGACATGGAAAAGTCCACCCATAACCCCGTCATTGACCGGGCCATCGCCCTGCACAAGATGATCCGCCTGTTCACCCTGGCCGGCGGCGGTGAGGGCTACCTGAACTTCATGGGCAACGAATTCGGCCATCCCGAATGGATCGATTTCCCCCGGGAGGGCAACGGCTGGAGCTTCCACTACTGCCGCCGCCAGTGGAGCCTGAAGGAAAACGGCTTGCTGAAGTATCAGTGGCTCAATGACTTCGATCACGACATGATCCACCTGGCCAAGGAACACAATATTTTCCAGCAGCGCATGGCTAACCTGCAGCTCATGAAGGCGCCGGAGCAGACCATCGTCTTTGCCCGGTGCGACCTGTTCTTCGCCTTCAACTTCCATCCCTCCAACTCCCTGCAGAATGTGCTGGTGCCGGTGTATCCCGACTCCAAGGAGTTCGAGGTGGCCTTCACCTCCGATGACCACAAGTACGGCGGCTTCAGCCAGATCGCCCACCAGGTCTATCCCGTGAAGGAATTCAATGGACAGCGCTATGTGGAGCTGTACATCCCTGCCCGCACCGCCATCGTCCTGCGGGAGAAGAAAGAAGCACCCAAGAAGCCCAAGACTGCCAAGAAGAAATAAAACAACGGAGCCGGGTATTTTCCCGGCCCGGGAGGAGCGAATCTATGAAGAAGTATTATCTTTCTACCCCTTCGGAGCGGATTACAGGTTTTTCTGTTTCCGCGGTGATGATCGTCGCCATGGCGGTCCTGGTCTTTGCGGTACGGGAGGACCTGGCTGTGATGATTCTGACGGCTGTCGGCTGTGTCCTGGTGGCAGCAGGCCTGATTTATTATTCCCTGAATGTGGTCAAGGCCGCGGTGGAGCCGGTGCCGGGGGAAAAGAAGCTTCTGGTCCATGGAATCCGCAGCTATACCCTGGACCTGACCAATGCCGTTCGCCTGGAAACCATCACCGTCAAGAGCGGCCAGGTGACGGGCCGTGCCCTGCATTTCAGCGACGCGGAGGGAAAGACGGTTGGCGTTGTGCCCACGATGTTCACCTCCAACAACGGACTTCAGGCGGAGCCTATGGCCATCGAGCTGGCCAAGGACCTGGGGCTGGAGTTCTATGCCAATGTGCCCAAGTGGGAGTACGATGAAGAGGCCCGGAAGGCCCACGAAATCGAAGTGGCCCAGCAGCAGAAGGAAGAGGCAAAAGCCCGCCGTGAGGCCAAGCAGAAGGCCAAAGAAGCCAAGATCCGTCAGAAAATGGATGAGATCCGCAAGGAAAAGCAGAAATAAAATGAAGCCGGTCCCGAATGGGACCGGCTCGATTTTATTCGCTCTTGATGACCCGGGCACCCTGGAATTCCACATGGAGGGGAATCATGGCCCAGTTGGCCTGGGTGACGGTGTCCAGCTTCTTGGCCAGCTTTTCCTGGAGATTCTCGTCCTGGGTGATGCACAGCAGGGTGGGGCCGGCACCGGACAGGCAGAAGGCCGCGCCGCAGGTCCGGACCAGGGCCTCAATGGCCTCGTAGTCGGGGATCAGCTTCCGGCGGTACTTCTGGTGGAGCCGGTCCTGCATGGCGTTGCGCAGGAGTTTCTCGTTGCCAAGCTCCAGGGCCTTCAGGACCATGGCGCCGTGGGAAATGTTGTAAATGGCCGCCTCCCGGCTCACCTGCTCCGGCAGAACCGCACGGGCCTTGGAGGTGGGCAGGTCGAAGTCCGGCACAAGGGCCAGGAATTCCCAGTCCGGGTGCAGGGGGAAGTTCACGGTGACGGGCAGGCCGTTATCCACCATGGAAGCGGTAAGACCGCCGTAGAAGGCAGGGGCCAGGTTGTCCGGGTGGCCCTCCATGGCATTGGTAATGTTCAGCAGGCCCTGGGTGGACAGCTTGCTGCCGTGGAGCACATTGGCGCCCATGGCACCGGCCACCAGCAGGGCGGCGGAGGAGCCCAGGCCCCGGCAGATGGGGATCTGAGCGTCGATGTGAATCTTCACGCCCCGGACTTCCTCACACATGGTGGCCATGACGGCACAGTAGGAAACATAGGCCAGATTGTCCGGGCCGGTGTAGGCCTCGTCGCAGCCGGTGATTTCCAGGCCGTACTCGGTTTCCTCAAAGGTGACATCGGTATACAGGCTCAGGGCCACGCCGAAGGCGTCAAAGCCGGGGCCCAGGTTTGCCGTGGTTGCAGGCACACGGATGGTTACTTTGTTCATGGGATTCTCTCCTGACAGGACGTCATTGCGAGGAGCCGAAGGCGACGTGGCAATCCCGTAAGGTGTCCGGTAGGTCCGGGGGATTGCCACGCCAGTCTGCGGACTGGCTCGCAATGACATAAATTTTGGTGGTTACTTTACCAGCAGCTCAGCGATCTGGATGGCGTTGGTGGCGGCACCCTTACGGACCTGGTCGCCGCAGCACCAAAGGGCAATGCCGCAGTCATCGGTCAGGTCGGGCCGGATCCGGCCCACGAACACCAGGTCCTGGTCGGAGGTGTCCAGGGGCATGGGGTACATCTTCTTGCTCAGGTCATCCACCAGCACACAGCCGGGGGCCTTGGCGATGGCCTGCCGGACCTGCTCCACAGTGACGGGCACGTCGAAATGGCAGGACACGGAAATGGAGTGGCTCCGGACCACGGGGACCCGGACGCAGGTGCAGGTGACCTTCAGCTCCGGCAGATGCATGATCTTCCGGCCCTCGTTCTGCATCTTCATTTCCTCGCTGGTGTAGCCGTCCACCTGCTCGCCGCCGATCTGGGGGATCAGGTTATAAGCGATCTGGTGGGAGAAGATCCTGGGCTCGTAGGTCTTGCCCTCCCGCAGGGCTTCCACCTCGGCCATGAGCTCCACGGGACCGCCGGCACCGGCACCGGACACGGCCTGGTAAGTAGAGGCGGTCATGGCCCGGATGGGGGCGATGGAATTCAGGGCGTTCACCGCGGTGACGGTGATAATGGTGGAGCAGTTGGGGTTGGAGATGATGCCGTTGTGCCAGGCCACATCCTCGGGGTTGACCTCGGGAACGATGAGAGGGACCTTGGGGTCCAGGCGGAAGGCGGAGGAATTGTCCACGAACACGGCTCCGGCCTTGACGATGGCGGGAGCGAAGCGCTTGGCGATGTCGTTTTCCGCGGCACCCAGGACGATGTCCACGCCGGCGAAGGCATCGTCACAGGCCTCCTGGATGGTCACTTCCTGACCCTTGAAGGTCAGCTTTTTGCCCGCGGACCGGGCAGAGGCCAGGGGCACCAGCTTGCCCACGGGAAAATTCCGCTCTTCCAGGACCTTCATCATTTCCTGACCTACGGCGCCGGTGGCACCCAGAATGGCGACGGTATACTGTTTCATTATCATTACCTCCAAAAAAGAATACGCGTCATCGCGAACCAGTGCGCACACTGGTGTGGCGATCCCCTTGGGGTTTGCGCAATGTCCACGGGATTGCCACGGCCTGGAGCCTCGCAATGACGGCGTGTTTGTTATTTCGCGAAACTGTTGTAAAGCACCCGGATGGCGGCTTCGAAATCCTTGTTGTCCACGCCGAAGATGATGTTCAGCTCATCGGGGCCCTGGTTGATCATGCGGATGTTGATGCCGGCCTTACCCAATGCGGCGAAGATCTTACCGGAAATACCGGGCCGGTAGGCCATGTGGCGGCCAACGGCGGCGACCACTGCGATCTGGTCGTGGACATCCAGGGTGTCGGGATTCACATCCCGCTTGATCTCGTCCAGGATCTGGTACAGGCAGGGCTCAATGGATTCCGTGGGCATGACCACGGACACATTGTCAATGCCGTTGGGAGCGTAGTCGATGGAGATGTTGTGCCGCTCCAGCACGGTCAGGAGCTTCCGCAGAACGCCAACCTCGTTGCTCATGCCCCGCTTGGACATGGAGATGATGGAGAAATTCTTCTTGCCGGTGATGCCGGTGATGAACCGGTCCGGGTCGATGGGGGAGTCGAAGGACTCCTGGATCATGGTGCCGGGGTCCATGGGGGCGTTGGTGTTGCGGATGTTTACGGGGATGTTCTTCTCCCGGACGGGGAAAATGGTGCCCTCATGGAGGACCTGGGCGCCGGAATAGCTCAGCTCCCGGAGCTCGTCGTAGGTCACCTGGGGGATGGCCTGGGGATTCTCCACGATCCGGGGATCCGCCATGAGGATGCCGGATACGTCGGTCCAGTTCTCGTAGACATCGGCGTCCAGGGCCGCGGCGGCCAGAGCGCCGGTGATGTCGCTGCCGCCCCGGGAGAAGGTGCGGATGTGACCGTCGGGCATGACACCGTAGAAGCCGGGGATCACGATGCCCTTCTTGCCCACCCGGCGGCGGAGGAGCTCGTAGGAGGTCTCCCGGTCCACGGAGCCGTCCAGATTGAATCGGATCCAGTCCGCGGCATCCACGAACTCAAAGTCCAGGAAGGCGGCCATGAGCTTGGCGGACAGGTACTCGCCCCGGCTCACCAGCTCATCCTGGGAGATGGACTTTTCGTCCAGCCGGACCCGGATGTCCTTCAGCTCCCGTTCCATGTTCAGATCCACGCCCAGATCGTCCCGGATCTGGATGTGGCGGTCGTAGATCATATCAAAGATCCGGCTGTAGTCCACGCCGTACTGGGTGTGGGCATAGGTCAGGTACAGCAGGTCTGTAATTTTGTGGTCCTTCTTATCACGCTTGCCGGCGGCGGAGACGATGACCACCTTCCGGGCGGGATCGGCCTCCAGAATGGAGCGGACCTTCCGGTACTGGCCGGCATCCGCCATGGAGGAGCCGCCGAATTTCGTAACTTTCAGCAACGCAGTTTCCTTCTTTCTTCCCAATAATGTCATTGCGAGCCAGTGCGCACACTGCGACTCGCCAAGAGCCGCCCTTCGGGCGGTTGCTCGCTTGCATGGCGCCTGCGGGCGCTCATGGCGTGGCAATCCGTTCTCCTTTCCTGGCGACTATGCCGCCAGGTGGGCGACCACAGGCCGCTCCTACAAAGCGGTTGGAACATCGACGGGATTGCCGCGTCGCTTCGCTCCTCGCAATGACTTGTATATTATTTAAACTTCAAACTTTGCCTTGGGGGTTTTCTTGGGCATGGCGGCGATGAAGGCGCCGGGATGGGCCTGGAGCCACTTGTGCATGGTCTCCACGGACACGGGCTTGGTGATCACGGCCTCGTCCCAGGTTTCCGCCGTCATTTCCTCCAGCCAGAAATCCTTGCCGCCCCGGACATAGTAGCTGTACTTCTCGTCGTTGACCACCTTGACCTTTTTTCCGTAGGCGCAGTAGAAGCCGTTGCCCCGGAGGAAATCCATACAGTCCTGCACCACATTGTATGCGGTGGGGTAGCGGCCGGCACCCTGGCCGAAGAAGCTCTGGCGTCCGGAGATATCACCGATGAGGGTGATGTGGTTGTAGTTCACAGGCACCGCGGCCTCGGGCTCGCCCTGGAAGAACAGAGTGGGCTGAACGTAGGCGCTGTAGCCGGATTTGCGCTTCTTGCCGGTGGACACCAGCTTGCACACCAGACCGTGGGCCCGGAAGGCATCCACGTCGGCCTTGGTGATGTTCTGGATGCCCGCGGCGGGGATGGCGGAGATATCCAGGCTGACACCGAAGGCGATGTTGGAGGAGACGATGAGCTTGTGCCAGGTGTCGGTGCCCTCCACGTCGGTGGAGGGGTCTGCCTCCGCGTAGCCCAGCATCTGGGCATGGGACAGGGCTTCCTCGTAGCCCAGCTCCCACTGGGTCATGGAGTCGAGAATGTAGTTGCAGGTGCCGTTCATAATGCCGCCCACCTGGGTGACGCGCTCAATGCGGCGGACACGCTCCAGCTCACTGAGCCAGCCGATGCCGCCGCCCACGCTGGCGGTGCAGCGGAAATGGACACCCATTTTCTCGGTCAGGGGCAGCAGCTCGTCGTAGAAGGTGGCGACCAGGGCCTTGTTGGCGGTGACCACATGCTTGCCGGCCTCAATGGCGGCTTTTACGTACTCCCAGGCCGGATGCAGGCCGCCGATGGCCTCCACCACGGTGTCAATGGAGTCGTCGCTCAGGATGTCGTTAAAGTCGTGGGTCACCTCCACGTCGGGGAGGCTCAGCTCCCGGCGGCACAGGACCCGCACCACTTCCATATCCTTCCGGGCACCCACCAGCTCGTAGACACCCTTGCCCACGGTACCAAAACCAAGCAAACCGATCCGCATCGTTCATTCCTCCGTCTCTTAAACGCCCGATGGCCTTGCGGTCATCAGGCGAAAACACTTGCTTTTTTAGCAGAAACAGTATATCATATACCTTATCAAAAAGCAAGACTGCCAAAAAAACCAAGTATGATGCTATTTTCGCCCCGGTTTTGTGCAGTTGTTACCTGGCCATGCCTGTTCTTGAAACAACCTCGGGTAGGGCGGCTTGCCCTCAAGCCGCCGTCTTGAAAATTTGACCTCGATGGGCAAATTTTCAAGAATAAGGAACCCAAGGGAGGATGTGTTTATTCCACCGAGCTTCCGCTCGGTGGCGGCGGCTTGAGGGCAAGCCGCCCTGCTGAGCATGGTTTATCTAAAAGGAGGAAACTCTATGCGTTACCATTCCACCAGAAATGATTCTGTATTTGTAGACAGTGCCCAGGCGGTGCTGGAGGGCCTGGCCCCCGACGGCGGCCTGTATATGCCCGAAGCCATCCCGGCCTTCGACTGGCAGAAATGCCTGGCCGGGACACCAATGGAAATGTCTGCCATGATCCTGTCCGCCCTGCTGCCGGAGATCCCCGATATGGAGGACCTGGTCCGCAAGGCCTACACCGGAAAATTCCAGACCGAAGCGCTGACCCCCACGGTGCCCGTGGGTGATTTTACGGTGCTGGAGCTGTTCCGGGGCCCCACCTCCGCCTTTAAGGATGTGGCCCTGTGCATGCTGCCCCAGCTTCTGACTGCCGCAAGGGCTGTCAAGGGCATGGACCGGGAGGTTATGATCCTCACCGCCACCTCCGGTGACACGGGCAAGGCAGCCCTGGAGGGCTTCCGGGATGTGCCCGGTGTCCGCATCACCGTGTTCTATCCCCACGGCGGTGTTTCCCAGGTCCAGCGGGCTCAGATGGTGACCCAGGAGGGCAGCAATGTGGCGGTTTGCGCCGTGGAGGGCAATTTCGACGATGCCCAGACCGGCGTGAAGAATATCTTCGCCGCCTGCCAGGGGAAGGACCTGCCCTTCGCCCTGTCCAGTGCCAACTCCATTAACATCGGCCGCCTGGCCCCCCAGATCATGTACTATTTCAAGGCCTACCGGGACCTGCTGGACGCGGGCAAGATCACCCTGGGAGATCAGGTGAACTTCTCCGTTCCCACGGGCAACTTCGGCGACATTCTGGCAGGCTACCTGGCGAAGCTGCTGGGACTGCCTGTGGGCAAGCTGATCTGCGCCTCCAACAGCAATAATGTGCTGACGGAGTTCCTGGACACCGGCCGGTATAACCGGATCCGGCTCCTGCACAAGACCAAGTCCCCCAGCATGGACATTCTGGTGTCCAGCAATCTGGAGCGGCTGCTGTACCTGCTCAGCGGGGACTGCGGCCTGGTGGCAGAGCTGATGGAGAAGTTGAAAACCGATGGCCGCTACCATGTGCCGGAGTATCTGATGGCCCGGATCCGGAATCACTTCTGGGGCGGTGCCTGCGGGGATTACAAGGGCCTGCAGACCATCGGCAGGGTCTGGCGGGAGCGGGGCTACCTGATGGATACCCACACCGCCTCCGGTTGGGCTGTGGCGGAGGATTATGTAAACCAGACTGGGGACAAGCGGCCCATGGTGGTCCTGTCCACCGCATCTCCCTACAAGTTCCCCGGGGCGGTGCTGTCCGCCGTTACGGCTCCGACGGACGCGCTGCCTGCCGATTTGCTGAAGGAGCCGGCAGGGGAGGGCTTTGACCATATGGATGCCCTCCATGCCCTGACCGGTGTTCCGGTGCCGCCCAATCTGGCGAACCTGCGGCAAAAACCCGAACGGCATACCAATGTCATACCCAAGGATGAAATGCTGGAATATGTGCTGAAGCTGTAATGAATCACAGTAGGGGAGGGCCTTGACCCTCCCTTGCCATGTTGCGAAACCATAAATCTAACGTCATAATGCAACCGGAAAACGACAGGCACTGTCATTGCGAGCCGCAAAGCGGCGTGGCAATCTCCTGGTGGATGGCTGGAAAATCTGTTACCCCAAGTCCGTTGTAAATGTTCGATGTTAATTGGATGGCCGAATACAAACATCGGTGCTGGAGATTCCCACGGGCGTCGCCCTCGGAATGACAATTGCTAGTGGCTGGGTGCGTTTTGCCGTAATATATTGGTTTTCAATACCTGACCTGCGCCTACAATAAAACAGCTGCCCGTGGGGATTTCCCACGGGCGATTGTATTTCAAATTCCCAGAATCCAGTTGGCGAACAGGAAGTACACCAGCAGGCTCAGGGCGTCCACAATGGTGGAGATGAAGGGACTTGCCATGACCGCCGGGTCCAGCTTCAGGGCCTTGGCGCCGATGGGCAGCAGACAGCCCACGATCTTGGCCAGCACCACCGTGACGCACAGGGCGCAGCAGACCACCAGATCCACCGCCAGGGTCACATCGGGGTTGTTGAACAGCAGATGATCTACCAGGAAAATCTTGCCAAAGCAAACCACCGCCAGAGCCACACCGCAGAGCAGCGCTGTCCGCAGCTCCGTCCACAGCACATGGCCAATGTCCCGGAACTGGATCTCACCCAGGCTCAGACCGCGGATCACGGTGACGGAGGACTGGCTACCGGAGTTGCCGCCGGTGCCCATGAGCATGGGAATGAAGGCGGACAGGGCGATCTGGGCCGCCAGAGCGTCCTCAAAGGCGGTCATAATGAGCCCCGTAAAGGTGGCGGATACCATCATCAGCATGAGCCAGGGGATCCGGTTTTTGAACAGGTCAAAGGGAGAGCTCTTGAGGTAGGGCTTTTCCGAGGGGGTCATACCGCTCATCAGCTCCATATCCTCGGTGGCCTCTTCTTCCATGACGTCCATGGCGTCGTCGAAGGTGACGATGCCCACCATGCGCCCCTCGCCGTCCACCACGGGCAGGGCCAGGAAATTATACTTGCTGAACATCCGGGCCACATCTTCCTGGTCCGTCTGGGTGCTTACGAAGATCAGGTTGGTGATCATCAGCTCCTGGATGGTCATTTCGTCGTCGGGGGCCAGCAGCAGGTCCTTGACGGTGACCATGCCGATCAGGGTCCGGTCCTTGGCGGTGACGTAGCAGGTGTAGATGGTCTCTTTGTCGATGCCCTGACGGCGGATCCGCAGGATGGCCTCCTCAACGGTCATGGTGGGCCGCAGGGATACGTACTCCGTGGTCATAATGGAACCGGCGGAGTATTCGGGGTAGCGCAGGATCTGGTTGATGGCGCTGCGCATTTCCGGATCCGCCTGCTTCAGGATCCGCTTGACCACGTTGGCGGGCATTTCCTCGACCAGGTCCGCCGCGTCGTCCACATACAGCTCGTCCAGCACTTCCTTCAGCTCGTTGTCCGAGAAGCCCCGGATCAGCAGCTCCTGGTCGTCGGGTTCCATTTCCACGAAGGTCTCCGCTGCCAGCTCCTTGGTCAGCAGCCGGAACATGACGGGGATCTTCTCATCCTTCAGTCCGGCAAAGACGGCGGCGATGTCGCTGGGGTTCATGGTGATCAGAATGTCCCGGAGGGTGTTGTACTTCTTGTCCTCCAGCATCTGACGCAATGCTTTTTCTACGATCTCAAATCGTTCTGCCATTGAGATTCCTCCTTATTCTGTAAAAATAGGGAGCAATATCCGTGGCCTTATTCCGGGCGCACCATGGGCGCGACGGTACTTCGGCCGGGTATATTGCCATTACTGCCAGGCTCCATGGTTTTCCCTCCTTGTTGGCATAGTTATTATTATTTTACCCATAAAATCCCCGGATGTCAACCTTGACGCTGCCCCAACCGGGGAGTAAAATGTAGAATATATTCGTGAGAGAAATTGTAGTTTATATCAGCACCGCACCCCTTGCCCCCCGCATTTATGAGGGGGGTGGCCCGAAGGGCCGGGGGGAGAAAAAAGAACTCCCCCAGTCAAAAATCGGTTCCGAAGAGCCGATTTTTGCCAGCCCCCTCT
>JAFVWL010000053.1 GCA_017501695.1 Oscillospiraceae bacterium | reverse complement strand
GTGGCATCGGCGATACCGTTGAGGTCATGGAGACCCGTCCTCTGTCCAAGGACAAGAGATGGAGACTGGTCCGTATCATTGAAAAGGCTAAGTAAGGAGGTCGACAACTATGGTTCAGATGGAAAGCTACCTGAAGGTTGCCGACAACACCGGCGCCAAGGAAATTCACTGCATCCGTGTCCTGGGCGGCTCCAAGCGGAAGTACGGCAACATCGGTGACATCATCGTTGCTTCCGTCCGCAAGGCTGCTCCCGGCGGCACTGTGAAGAAGGGCGAGGTCGTTAAGGCCGTTATCGTCCGCAGCAAGCGTGGTGTCCGTCGTGAGGACGGCAGCTACGTCCGCTTTGATGAGAACGCTGCCGTTATCATCAAGGAAGACCGCAATCCCCGCGGTACCCGTATCTTTGGACCGGTGGCTCGTGAGCTGCGTGAGAAGGACTTCATGAAGATCCTGTCTCTGGCTCCCGAGGTCATCTAATGGAGGACCCAAGGAATGAACATTAAGAAGAATGATACCGTTATCGTCCTGTCCGGCAAGGACAAGGGCGTCAAGGGCAAGGTCCTGGTGGCCATGCCCACTGAGAACAAGGTCATCGTGGAGGGCGTCAACGTCGCCACCTGCCACACCAAGCCCCGCCGTCAGGGCGAGACCGGTGGCATCGTGAAGAAGGAGACCCCCATCCGTACCTGCAAGGTCGCCCTGTACTGCGAAAAGTGCGGCAAGGGTGTCCGCGTCGGCCACAATGTTGTGGACGGCAAGAAGGTCCGCGTCTGCCGTAAGTGCGGCGCCGAAATCTGAGAGAGGAGGAGTTAATCAATGGCTAACAGAATGAAAGAGCGTTATGTGGCTGAGATCGCTCCTGCTCTGAACAAGAAGTTCGGCTACAAGAGCGTCATGCAGATCCCCAAGCTGGACAAGGTCATCGTCAACGTTGGCTGCGGCGACAGCAAGAACAATGCCAAGGAAATCGAAGCTATCTGCAAGGACATCGCCACCATCACCGGCCAGAAGCCTGTGACCCGCAAGGCCCGCAAGTCCGTCGCTAACTTCAAGCTCCGCGAGGGCGAAACCGTTGGCGTCATGGTCACCCTGCGCGGCGACAAGATGTACGAGTTCCTGGACCGTCTGTTCAGCGTGGCTCTGCCCCGCGTCCGTGACTTCCGTGGCATCAACCCCAACAGCTTCGACGGCCGTGGCAACTATGCCTTCGGTCTGAAGGAGCAGCTGATCTTCCCTGAGATCGAGTACGACAAGGTGGACAAGATCCGTGGTATGAACATCTGCATCTGCACCACCGCTACCACCGACGAGGAAGCCAAGGAGCTGCTGACCCAGCTGGGTGCTCCCTTCCACGCTTGATTTAGGAGGAACAGTAAATGGCTAAGAAGTCTATGATCCTGAAGCAGCAGGCTGAGGCTAAGTTCTCCAGCCGCCGCTACAACCGCTGCAAGATCTGCGGCAGACCCCATGCCTACCTGCGCGACTACGGCGTTTGCCGTATTTGCTTCCGCGAGCTGGCCTACAAGGGCCAGATCCCCGGCGTCCGTAAGGCCAGCTGGTAATCGAGAATCAGGTAGTATTGAAATGTAACAAAGATTCGGAGAGTCCCGGGAAGATGGCTCCGCCTCGTGTGCGGAGCGCATTCCCCGGATACCTCCGGGTCTCAACGGGTTAAGCCCGTAACTTCTAAAAGGAGGATAATTAACATGCAAATCACCGATCCCGTAGCAGATATGCTGACCCGCATCCGCAACGCCAGCTCTGCCAAGCACGAAACTGTTGACGTCCCCGCTTCCAACCTGAAGAAGGCCATCGCTCAGATCCTGCTGGAGGAAGGCTACATCAAGGCCTACTCCATCGTCGACAATGGCAACCAGGGCGTCATCCACATCACCCTGAAGTATCTGGCCAAGAAGGCTCCTGTCCTGTCCGGCCTGAAGCGCGTCTCCAAGCCCGGTCTTCGTATCTACGCCGGTGCTGACGAGATGCCCCATGTCCTGAAGGGCCTGGGCATCGCCATTGTTTCCACTTCCAAGGGTGTCATGACCGACAAGAAGGCCCGCGAGCTGCACATCGGCGGCGAGGTCCTGGCTTTCGTTTGGTAAGGAGGAAATCGGAATGTCTAGAATTGGTAAGAAGCCGGTTGTGATTCCGGCCAACGTGACTGTTGATATTGCCGCCGGCAACAACGTCACCGTCAAGGGCCCCAAGGGCACCCTGACCTACGCCTTCCATCCCGAGATGATCCTGAAGGTCGAAGGCAATGTCCTGACCGTTGAGCGTCCCTCCGAGGAGCACCTGCATAAGTCCCTGCACGGCCTGACCCGTACCCTGCTGGCCAACATGGTCGAGGGTGTGGAGAAGGGCTACAGCAAGGAGCTGGAAGTCAACGGCGTTGGCTACCGTGCTGAGAAGAAGGGCAACCAGCTGGTCATGCGTCTGGGCTTCTCCCATGAGGTCATCATGGACGAGATTCCCGGCATCACCATCGAGGTCCCCGCTCCCAACAAGATCATCGTCCGCGGTATCGACAAGCAGGTCGTCGGCCAGTTCGCTGCCGAAGTCCGCGGCAAGCGTCCCCCCGAGCCTTACAAGGGCAAGGGCATCAAGTATACCACTGAGGTCATCCGCCGTAAGGTCGGTAAGACCGGTGGCAAGAAGTAATGGAGGTGCTGTGAAATGGTTAGCAAGATCAATAAGAAGGCTATGCGCCTGCATCGGCATGTCCGTGTTCGTGGCAAGATCTCCGGCACTCCTGAGCGTCCCCGTCTGAACGTGTTCCGTTCCAACGCGAACATCTACGCCCAGATCATCGACGACGTCAATGGCGTTACCCTGGTTTCCGCCAATACGCTGGAGAAGGAATTTGAGGGCGCCACCGGCAACTGCGAAGCTGCCAAGAAGATCGGCGCTGTCCTGGCTGAGCGCGCCAAGGCAAAGGGCATCGAAGAGGTCGTGTTCGACCGCGGCGGTTATGTGTACCATGGCCGTGTTGCTGCTCTGGCTGAGGGTGCCCGCGAGGCCGGCCTCAAGTTCTAAGTGTAGAGGAGGAAATTAGTTATGGCTTACAATAAGACTCCTGTCAATGAGGCTCCTGAGTTCATTGAGAAGGTCGTCTACCTGAACCGGGTCTCCAAGACCGTTAAGGGCGGCCGCGTCATGAAGTTCTCCGCTCTGGTCGTTGTGGGCGACGGTAAGGGTACCGTCGGCTACGGCCTGGGCAAGGCCGCTGAGGTCTCCGAGGCTATTCTGAAGGGCATCGCTGATGCCAAGAAGAACATGGTCAAGGTTTCCCTGGCTGGCTCCACCATTCCTCACGATGTGGTCGGCATCTTCGGCGCCGGCACCGTTCTGCTGAAGCCCGCTCCCGAAGGTACCGGTGTTATCGCCGGCGGCGCTGTCCGTGCCGTGATGGAAGCTGTTGGCATCCAGAACATCTGCGCCAAGTGCCTGCGTTCCAACAACCCCCAGAACGTGGTCAAGGCCACCATGGAGGGTCTGAAGACCCTGCGCAGCCCCGAGCAGGTGGCTGCCATCCGCGGCAAGTCCGTGGAAGAAATCATCGGTTAAGGAGGGCATTCAAATGGCAAACCTGAAAATTAAGCTGGTTAAGAGCCTGAATGGCCGTCTGGAAAAGCACATCGCCACCGCCGAGTCCCTGGGCCTGCGGAAGATCGGCAATGTGACCATCCAGCCCGATAACACCCAGACCCGCGGCAAGATCGCCAAGATCGGCTATCTGCTCGAGGTCACTGAAGTCGAATAAGGAGGAAACGAATCATGGAACTGCATAAGCTTTCTCCTGTCGAGGGTTCTACCCACGTGGGCAAGCGTAAGGGCCGCGGCCATGGCAGCGGCAACGGTAAGACCGGTGGCCGTGGCCACAAGGGTCAGAAGGCCCGCTCCGGCGGCAAGGTCCGTGCCGGCTTCGAAGGCGGTCAGATGCCTCTGGTCCGTCGTGTTCCCAAGCGCGGCTTTATCAATGTTTACGCCAAGCCCCTGACTGCTGTCAACGTCGCTGTTCTGAACCGCTTCGAGGACGGCGCTGTGGTTGACGCCGCCGCTCTGATCGAGAAGGGCATCATTCACGACTGCCCCTACGGTCTGAAGGTTCTGTCCAACGGCACCGTCACCAAAAAGGTCACCGTCAAGGCTGCTGCCTTCTCTGAGTCTGCTAAGGAAAAGATTGAGCAGGCAGGCGGAAAGACCGAGGTGGTTTAAGTGTTACAGACACTTCAGAACGCCTGGAAAATTCCTGAACTGCGCAAGAAGCTGATCTTCACCGTTATGATCCTGCTGATCTACCGGATCGGCAACGTGGTCCCCGTTCCTTTCGTGGACACCGCAGCTCTGAAGACCACCTTCGATGCCGTCTTCTCCAACACCATCCTGGGCTTGTACAATGTTATGAGCGGTAGCTCCTTCGCATACGGCACCGTTCTGGCACTGGGCATCCAGCCCTACATCAACGCGTCCATTATCATCCAGCTTCTCACCGTGGCCATTTCCGCTCTTGAGCGGATGGCTAAGGATGAGGGTGAGGAGGGTAAGAACAAGATCAACCGGATCACCCGTTACACCACCGTGGGTCTGGCCATGATCCTGGGCTGGGGTTACTACTCCATGTGTGCCAACTACGGCATCCTGACCGCTGACGGCAAGGGCATCCTGCCCGCCATCGTGATCATCCTGGCTTTCACCGCCGGTTCCACCGTGGTTATGTGGCTGGGTGAGCAGATCACTGAGCATGGCATCGGCAACGGCATCTCTATTATCCTGTTCGCCAACATCCTGTCCAGCGTGCCCGGCATGATCGGCACCCTGCTCAACCTGTCCTGGTGGATC
This sequence comes from Oscillospiraceae bacterium, assembly GCA_017501695.1. Classification (GTDB taxonomy): domain Bacteria; phylum Bacillota; class Clostridia; order Oscillospirales; family Oscillospiraceae; genus Faecousia. The sequence goes on along the minus strand of JAFVWL010000053.1, from coordinate 4,085 downwards.
AGCCTGCTGATCGTTGTGGGCGTTGTGGTTCTGGTCGTCTTCATCGTTTTCATCAACGATGCGGAGCGCCGGATTCCCATCTCCTACGCCAAGCGCGTTGTGGGCCGCAAGGTCTACGGCGGCCAGAACACCAACCTGCCCATCAAGGTGGCCATGTCCGGTGTTATGCCCGTCATCTTTGCCCAGTCCATCTGCTCTCTGCCCGCTACCGTGTGTGCCTTCATTCCTGATGGCACCAAGGGCTGGCTGTATGAGTATGTCTTCAGCCCCAACAGCTTCGTTTACGCTGTTATCTACACCCTGATGATCTTCTTCTTCAGCTGGTTCTACTCCACCATTCAGTACGATCCCGTGGAGATCGCCAACAACCTGAAGAAGAACGGCGGCTTCATCCCCGGCTTCCGTCCCGGCAAGCCCACCGCCGACTTCATCCAGAAGGTCATTGGTAAGATCATCGTGTTCGGCGCGGTGTATCTTTCCGTCGTGTCCCTGCTGCCCATCATCACCGGCAACCTGCTGAGCAATGTTGTTGGCCTGTCCATCGGCGGCACCTCCGTTATCATCGTTGTGGGCGTTGCCCTGGAGACCGTGAAGGCACTGGAGGCCCAGATGCTGATGCGGCACTACAAGGGCTTCCTGGACTAATCGGAGGAAATCAGATGAATCTGATTCTGTTAGGCGCACCCGGCGCCGGTAAGGGAACCCAGGCTGAACTGATCGTTGAGAAGCTGGGCATTCCCTCTATCTCTACCGGGAACATGCTCCGGGAGGCCATGCGCAATGGCACTGACCTGGGCAAACAAGTAAAACAGTACATGGACGAAGGCAGCCTGGTCCCCGACGAACTGATTCTCGGTATCGTCGCGGAGCGGGTGGCCCAGCCCGACTGCGCCAACGGCTTTATCCTGGACGGGGTGCCCCGCACCCTGGCCCAGGCTGAGGCCCTGGACGCCAAGGGCGTTCGGATCGACCATGTGGTGTCTATTGAAGTTGACGACAGCGTGATTGAAGGCCGGATGACCGGCCGGCGGGTCTGCAGCAACTGCGGTGCCAGCTATCATGTGGTCGCCAATGCTCCGAAAACCGAAGGTGTCTGCGACCTGTGCCAGGGCAGCCTGATCATCCGTAAGGATGACGCCCCTGAAACTGTCCGCCACCGCCTGGAGGTCTACCATGCTTCCACGGAGGTTCTGAAGCAGTACTACAATCAGCAGGGCAAGCTCCGGCTGATCGAAGGTAATCAGGACATCCAAAGCATCAACGACCAAATTCTGACGGTCATAGGAGCGAAGGCATGATCGCGATCAAAAATGAACGTGAGCTTGCGTTGATGCGCAAGGCCTGTAAAATTACCGCGGCAGCCCGTGCCTTGGCAGGGGAAATGGTAAGACCGGGCGTATCAACCAAGCAGATCGATAAAGCCGTTCACGATTTCATCGTGAGCCAGGGCGCTCAACCGTCGTTCCTGGGCTATCACGGCTTCCCTGGCAGCATCTGCGCCTCGGTGAACAGTACGGTTATCCACGGAATTCCGGGCGGCTACGTCCTGAAGGAAGGGGATATCGTGTCCATCGATGTGGGTGCCTACTACCAGGGCTTTCATGGCGATTGCGCAGCGACTTATGCCTGCGGTGCCATCAGCGCCGAAGCACAAAAGCTAATTGATGTCACGAAGCAAAGCTTTTTCGAGGGTATGCGCTTCGCGACCCGTGGACACAGAGTGTCCGATATCTCCCACGCCATCCAGACGTATGTGGAGTCTAACGGTTTTTCAGTTGTGCGGTCGTTCGTAGGTCACGGCGTCGGCGCGCAGCTGCATGAGGAGCCGGAGGTGCCGAATTTCGGCAAACCCGGCCGCGGGCCCAGACTTGTGCCCGGCATGACCATCGCGGTGGAGCCCATGGTGAACGCAGGTGTGTACGACGTTCGCGTTCTGAAAGATGGCTGGACTACGGTGACTGCCGACGGCAAGCTCTCGGCTCACTATGAAAATACTGTACTCATCACCGACGGCGAGCCGGAAATACTCACCGTCACCGAAGGACTTTAACTATGGACCCAGACAAACCGGATATTATGATTTCTGATGTGGTGGTTCCCACCGCTGGCCGGGATCAGGGAAAGCTGTTCTACGTAATTGGAACTGACCCGGTTTACCTGATACTGGCAAATGGAAAGGACCGTACTCTGGAGAAGCCGAAGCGTAAAAAGCGGAAGCACGTACAAAAGGTCCTTCGCTCTGAGACCAGGGTCGCCGCCAAGCTCTTGGCGGGTGACAAGGTGCTCAACAGCGAATTACGAAGAGACCTGGCTTATCTGAGCCGGGATATGCAAGCGAACAACCTGGGAGGTTAACAACTTGGCTAAAGACGACGTAATCGAGATTGAGGGCATCGTAACCGATGCGCTGCCGAATGCTATGTTCAACGTAGACCTCGGCAATGGCCACAAGATTCTGGCAAACATTTCCGGCAAGCTCCGAATGAATTTCATCAAGATCTTGCCCGGTGACAAGGTAACCGTTCAAATGTCTCCTTATGATCTGACCAGAGGCCGGATCACCTGGAGAAGCAAGTAACACTAGAGACAACCGTTCTCATATGGAGGTTAAACAGTATGAAGGTAAGACCGTCCGTTAAACCCATGTGCGAAAAGTGTAAGATCATCAAGCGCAAGGGTCGCGTAATGGTAATTTGCGAAAACCCCAAACACAAGCAGAGACAAGGCTAATAGGAGGTGCTGAAAGAATATGGCACGTATTTCTGGTATTGATCTTCCCCGCGACAAGCGGATCGAAGTTGCCCTGACTTATATCTACGGCATTGGCCCCGCCCGTGCTGCCAAGGTTCTGGAGGTCACCGGTATCGACCCCGATACCCGTGTTAAGAACCTGACCGAGGAGCAGGAAGGCGCGCTGCGTGAGGCCATCGAGCATCACTACACCATCGAGGGTGACCTGCGCCGTGAGACCGCTATGAACATTAAGCGCCTGAGCGAGATCGGCTGCTACCGCGGCCTGCGTCATCGTCGCGGCCTGCCCGTTCATGGCCAGCGCACCAAGACCAATGCTCGTACCCGTAAGGGCCCCAAGAAGACCATCGCTAACAAGAAGAAGTAAGGAGGGACATGTAACATGGCTAAGGCTACTAAGAAAGTTGTGAAGCGCCGCAGAGAGCGCAAGGTAGTTGAAAAGGGCGCTGTGCATATCCGTTCCTCTTTCAACAACACCATGGTGACCGTTACCGACCTGGAAGGCAATGCCCTGTCCTGGGCTTCTGCCGGTGGTCTGGGCTTCCGTGGTTCCCGTAAGTCCACTCCCTTCGCAGCTCAGACCGCGGCTGAGACCGCTGCCAACGCTGCCAAGGAGTACGGCCTGAAGACCGTTGAGGTCTACGTTAAGGGCCCCGGTCAGGGCCGTGAGGCCGCTATCCGCGCTCTGCAGTCCGCAGGCCTGGAAGTCGTTATGATCAAGGACGTCACCCCCATTCCCCACAATGGCTGCCGTCCCCCCAAGAGACGTCGCGTCTGATTTTGCAATAGGAGGAATTTTGCGTTATGGCTAAGAATATGCAGCCCGTGCTGAAGCGTTGCAGAACGCTGGGCGTTTCTCCTGCCGCAATGGGTTACAACAAGACTTCCAACAAGAACCCCGGCGGTCAGAGAAGAGCTAAGAAGTCTGAGTATGCTACTCAGATGACCGAGAAGCAGAAGGTCAAGTTTGTTTATGGCATCCAGGAGAAGCAGTTCCGTAACTACTACGAGAAGGCTTCCCGTATGCAGGGCAACACCGGCGAAGAGCTGCTGACCTTCTGCGAGCGCCGTCTGGACAACGTTGTTTACCGTCTGGGCTTCGCTAACACCCGCCGTCAGGCTCGCCAGCTGGTGAACCACGGTCACTTCACCGTCAACGGCAACCGCGTCAACATCCCCAGCTACCTGATCAAGGCTGGCGATGTCATCGCTGTTTCCGAGAAGGCATCCTCCAACGCTTTCTTCAAGAAGCTGAAGGAAGACGATGCATTCGTTGCTGCCCCCAAGTGGCTGGATCGTGATAAGAACACCCTCCAGGGTAAGGTTATTGCAAT
>JAFVWL010000052.1 GCA_017501695.1 Oscillospiraceae bacterium | reverse complement strand
TCGGTTCCGAAGAGCCGATTTTTGCCAGCCCCCTCTTGAAAATCGGGGGCCGAGTCGGCTACGCCGCCGGGCGACCGCAAGGGTCGCCCCTACGCGGACATATTACGCTAAACTACAATTTACCCCATTAATTCAAACAATTCCCGCTTTTGATCCAGCACGGAATCAATTTGCTCGATGTACTGCTCCGGGAATTTTGGGTTGTGGAATCGCTGAAGCTTGCCGCCGGGGAGGTTCACCTTGTTCATACCGCCGCCGCCCAGGGAGACGATGGTGTGGACCTCCTCCATCATATATATATTGTACAGACAGTCCAGGTTATCCCGGCTCCAGCCCACATTCTCAAAAGACCCGGACATATATTTCTGCCGGTACAGGTAGTAGGGTTTGTAGCCCAGAGTCCGCAGGGTCCGGTTGGCGTATTCCACCATGGCGGTGACCTCTTCGGCGGAGGAAAGCCCCTGCCGCTGCTCAAACAGGTCCGCGCCTTTTTTCAGGGCCAGGGTGTGGACGGTGATGTTGGCGGGATTCAGGGCGGCCACCGTGTCCAGGGAGTGGCGGAAGCCGTCAAAATCATCCGTGGGCAGGCCCGCGATCAGGTCCATATTGATGGCCTTGTAGCCCGCGTCCAGGGCCTGACCGTAGCTGCGCAGGATATCCTCCGCCCGGTGGGGCCGTCCCGAGGCCCGGAGCACACTGTCCACCATGGACTGGGGGTTAATGCTCATGCGGTCCGCTCCGTGGCGGGCGATGGTCTCCAGCTTTTCCCCGTCCAGAGTGTCGGGCCGCCCGCCCTCCACGGTGAATTCAATGCACCGGCTCAGGTCGAAGGAATCCCGGATGGTGTCCAGAAGGGAGGCCATCTGGCCGGAAGACAGGGTGGTAGGGGTGCCGCCGCCCATGTATATGGTCCGGACTTTTTTGCCGGACTGGGCCATGAGCCTGCCTGTAAGGGCCAGCTCCTTCGCCAGGGCTTGTAAGTAGGGTTCCATCAGCTCCGTCCGCTTGCCAATGGACCGGCTGACGAAGCTGCAGTAGGCGCAGCGGGTGGGGCAGAAGGGGATGCCCACATACAGGGAAATGTCGTTGGGGTCCAGAAGGCTCGCTGCGGCTACCGTGGATTTGGAACAGTCGATGGCAAGCCTGCGCCGGTCCGGGGTGACGTAGTATACGTCTTTCATCAGCCGGTCCGCAGTGGCTTCCGAGCCGCCCTCCAGCAAATGCTTGGTGGTGATTTTTGTGGGACGGACACCGGCCAGAGCACCCCAGGGGGGCAGCTCCGGCAGAAGCTGAATGGCGGCCTTATAGTAGCTCTGCTGCAGGGCCTGGCGCCGGAGCCGCACCGTTTCCGCGTTCGCCGGGATCCGGCGGGATGCCCGGACGGTTTTTCCGTCCAGAATGATGGAAGCGGCGGCGGTGAGCCATTTTTCTCCCCGGTGCAGGGCAGAACAGGCTTCTCCCGCCGCATCGGGCCCAAACAGCGCCATCTGCAGTTGTTCTACGGCATAACGGTCATCGTGACCGAGTAGTGTCAGTTTCATAAAAACCTCACAGAGGAGTAAATTGTAGTTTATTTCAGCACCGCACCCCTTGCCCCCCACATTTATGAGGGGGGTGGCCCGAAGGGCCGGGGGGAGAAAAAAGAACTCCCCCAGTCAAAAATCGGTTCCGTAGAGCCGATTTTTGCCAGCCCCCTCTTAAAAAGCGGGGGCCGAGGCGGCTTCGCCGCCGGGCGACCGCAAGGGTCGCCCCTACGCGGACATATTACGCTAAACTACAATTTATCTTACTTTCTCAAATACGGATTCTCCATCCGTTCGTTGTTCAATGTGGTGGTGGGGCCGTGGCCGGGGCAGACGGTGAAGTTACCCTCCAGCTCCGCCAGCCGCTCCAGAGAGATCCGGAGCGTGTCCCGGTCCCCGCCGGGCAGGTCCGTCCGGCCGCAGCCGCCGGCAAACAGGGTATCGCCGGAGAACAGCACATCTTGGCAGATGTAGCACAGAGAACCCCAGGTGTGGCCGGGGGTCCCCATCACCGTAAAGGTCAGGCCGCCGGCGTGGATGATGTCCCCTTCTTCGCAGAACTGTACTTCCGTGAAGTCGCAGTCGTGGATGGGGTAGAAGAAGTCGTTTTCCGGGGTGGGAAACTGGGTCCAGTCGCTTTCTGCCATCCACAGGGCGCAGCCTGTGGCATCGACGATGGCTTCCACAGCCCCCACATGGTCAAAATGGCCGTGGGTCAGCAAAATGGCCTCCACGGTCAGGCCCAGCTTTGCCACTGCGTCCAGGATCACCAGGGGACGGTAGCCCGGGTCGATGATGACACAGCGTTTACACGCAGAATCGTGAACGATGTAAGTATTGGTCTGGTAATCCCCCAGGGCAAGGTGGTGAATTTTCAGCATAAATGTTCTCCTTGCGATACAAAATACATTTTGCATTCTGCATTTTGCATTTATCTCCGCGGTTCCCCCAGAAGCTGGTCCGTATCCAGAATCAAGGTTACGGGACCGTCGTTGACGGATTCTACCTGCATATCGGCACCGAACCGGCCATGCTGGGGCGGATAGCCCAGCGCTTCGCAGTGGGCCAGGAATTTCTCGTACAGGGCGTTGCCCAGTTCAGGGCCGGCGGCATCGGTGAAACTGGGGCGGCGGCCCTTGCGGCAGTTGCCGTAGAGGGTGAACTGGCTGACCACCAGCACCTGGCCGCCAATGGCTTTCAGGCCCAGGTTCATCTTGCCGTTTTCGTCCTCAAAAATCCGCAGTCCCAGGGCCTTTTCCGCCAGAGCACGGCATTCCTTGTCCGTGTCGTTGGGACCGACGCCCAACAGAATCAGAAAGCCCCGGCCGATTTTTCCTACCACTTCGCCGTCAATGGTGACGGAAGCGGACTTAACGCGGGTAAGTATTGCGCGCATAGTTGGTACCTCCATTAAGGCTCCCCTCGAGGGGAGCCTTTTCAGTTCTGTCCCCGGCGGGAGCCGATGACATCCCGAACGTTCATCAGCTTGTTGCGGATATTTTCCAGCTCGGTTACATTCTTGACCTCAAAGCGGACGGTGAACACACTCTTGCCCCCGGGCAGGTCCTTGCCGAAGAGCTCCTTCACCCGGACCCGGGCGGTGGTCATTACCGTGGCCACATCCAGCAGCAGACCGTCCCGGGTGGTGCATTCCAGCTCCAGCACGGTTTCAAAGGGCTGCTCATCCTGGTTGGCCCAACGGGCCTTGACCCAGCGGGCTGCCTGGACAGGGTGGCTGCGCTGCGCGGCGTTGGGGCAGTCAGTCCGGTGGACGCTGACACCGAAGCCCTTGGTGATGAAGCCCACGATGGAATCTCCGGGCACCGGGGTGCAGCATTTGGCGAATTTGATCATAATGGAGTCAATATCCTCCACAATAACGCCGTTGACCGCGTGGCGGTTACGCTTGTCGGAATCGGAGGAGGTACGCAGGGGATTCATCTGCTGCTGAAGCTTCTCGTTGGCCTGGTTCTTCAGCGCCTTGTTGATATCGTCCCGGATCCGGCCCACGGCCTTGGTGGCGGTGAGTCCGCCGTAGCCGATGGCAGCGTACATATCCTCCCAGTTGTCGAAGGAGAGTTTCCGCAGAAGCTGGGGACCCACCTCCGGGTCGATGGTAATGGACAGGGGAAGACCGGAGCGCTTCATTTCGGATTCAAAGGAGCTGCGGCCATGCGCCACATTTTCTTCCCGCTTTTCCTTTTTGAACCACTGCTTGATCTTGGTCCGGGCCTGATTGGATTTGCAGATGCTCAGCCAGTCGCGGCTGGGACCCTTGGCGGCCTTGGAGGTCAGGATCTCCACAATGTCGCCGTTTTTCAGGGGGGTGTCGATGCCGGCGATCCGGTTGTTGACCTTGGCACCCACCATGGCGTTGCCCACGCCGGAGTGGATGGCATAGGCGAAGTCAATGGGGGTGGAGCCGGCGGGCAGGGACACGATCTTGCCCCGGGGGGTGAAGACGAAGACCTCGTCGTCGAACATATCGATCTTCAGGGACTGGATGTATTCGTCAGCGTCGGTGTCCTGCTGGCTTTCCAGCAGGCGGCGGACCCACTCGAAGTCCTTCTCGCTGCCGCTGCCGGTGCCCTGCTTGTACTTCCAGTGGGCGGCAATACCGTATTCAGCAGTCTCGTGCATCTCCCAGGTCCGGATCTGGACCTCAAAGGGGATGCCCTGCTTGCCGATGACCGTGGTGTGCAGGGACTGGTACATATTGGGCTTGGGGGTGGAGATGTAGTCCTTGAACCGGCCGGGGACCAGACTGAACAGGTCGTGGACATGGCCCAGAACATTGTAGCAGTTGGGAATGGAGTCCACGATGACCCGGAAGGCGTACAGGTCGTACAGCTCATCCAGGGTCTTGCCCTGGGCCTGCATCTTCCGGTAGATGGAGTAGACGTGCTTGATCCGGCCGTAGACCGTGGCATCAATGCCCACCCGGGACAGCCGGTCGATGATCTTGTCCTGGATGGTATTCATAAAGGCCTCGTCCTGCTCCTGATGGGCGTTCAGGTAGGCCATGATCTCCTGGTAAGCCTCCGGCTCCAGATAGCGCAGGGAGATATCCTCCAGCTCCCATTTCATCTTCTGCATACCAAGCCGGTGGGCCAGGGGCGCGTAGATGTCCATGGTCTCCCGGCACTTCTTCACCTGCTTGTCCGGGGTCTGGTACTGCATGGTCCGCATATTGTGGAGCCGGTCGGCGATCTTGATGAGCACCACCCGGATATCCTTGGACATGGCCATGAACATTTTCCGCAGGTTTTCCATCTGGGCCTGCTCCGTGGAGCTGAAGTTGGCCCGGGTCAGTTTGGTTACGCCTTCCACCAGCTCCGCCACGGTCTCGCCGAAGAGTTTGGCAATCTCGTCGTGGGAGGCGTCGGTGTCCTCGATGCAGTCGTGGAGCAGGGCACCCAGGACCGAGTCAACGTCCAGGCCCATTTCTGCCACAATCTCCGCCACCGCCAGAGGGTGAATGATATAGGGGGAGCCGTCCTTGCGCTTTTGGTAGCAGTGCTTGGCGTCAGCATAGGATACGGCCTTGTCGATCAGGGCCATGTCCACACCGGGCATATGCTTTTCCAGGGCGGCTTTCATGGATTCATAATGTTCAGAAAAGGTTTCCACAGTTCTCAGCTCTCTTTCCGGCGCAGCAGAAGCTGCATGGTCTGGCTCCGCGTCAGGTCGGCCTTGCCGGGGCCGGGAGTCAGACGGATGGTTATGTATTTGTGGAGCCGCTGGACCTGCAGCAGGCCCACATCGGCAAAAATATCCAGGCAGGTCAGCAGCTTGCCCAGGCTCAGGGGAGCGCCTGCCCACCGGACGATCTTCCGGCACAGGCAGATGGGCGTTTCCCGAAGCGTCGTCTCCGGCTGGGCAGCCAGATACCGCCAGATAAAGGCCAGCTCCTCCCGCTGGGGCACCAGGGCCGCGGCCATGGCCGGGGTCAGCTTTCCGGTTCGCAGGGCATGATACCCGGCGGATTCCGGGTCACAGGATGCCTTACAGGCGGGGCGGATGTCCAGCACGTTCATCTGGGGGCTCCGCTCCCCCCGGAATTCGTTGACCTGGGGCACAAAGGCCACATCCACCAGGTCGCCGGGCTGAATGGAGGCCGTTTCCGGATTGGCGGAGAAGTAAATGGCGTTGAGGGTATGGCGACCCTGGCGCAGCCGCAGGCGCATATGGCGGCCGCCGCCCACCATGCTGATCCGGTCCACGGTCAGGTGCTCCATCATGAGCACCGGCTTGGGACAGCCGTTGCCGCAGGGCTCCAGGGCGTTGAGGGCATCGATGCCCTTGACGGTCAGCAGCTCCGCCGGGATGGAACAATCCACATCCAGGGTGGTCCGGGGAGTGCCGTCGGTATAGAATTCACCGGCCAGGGCGCAGATCCGGGCCCGGAAATCGGGAATGTTGCCGCGGCTGATGGTGAAGCCCGCTGCCAGTTCATGGCCGCCGTAGCTTTCCAAAAGACCGGACAGGGAGGTCAGGGCGGAGAACAGGTTGAAGCCGCCGTAGCTGCGGGAGCTGGCCTTGCCGTGGTCCCCGTCCAGGCAGATCAGGAAGGCGGGGCAGGCGTATTCCTCCGCCATGCGGCTGGCTACGATGCCCACCACACCCTGGTGCCAGGACTCTTCGGCCAGAACGATGGCTTCCGGGATCCTGCCCTGGGGCAGCATGGACACGGCCTGCTGATAGATATCCGATTCCACCGCCTGGCGCTGGCGGTTCAGGTCGCACAGAGCCCGGGCCACCTCCGCGGCCTGCTGGGGGTCATCGGTGAGAAACAGGTCCAAAGCCAGATCGATCTGCCCCATGCGCCCGGCGGCGTTGATCCGGGGGGCCAGCATGAAGCCGATGGTGGAGGCGTTGAGATTATGGGGGTCACACCCGGCCTCCGCCATAAGGGCGGCGATGCCGGGACGGCGGGTATTGGACAGGGATTCCAGACCCCGGGTCACGAAGACCCGGTTTTCGCCCACCAGGGGCATCACATCCGCCACGGTGCCCAGACAGACCATGTCCGCGTACTCTGCCAGGACCTCTTCCTGACTGCCGCAGAGGGCGCAGGCCAGCTTAAAGGCGACACCCACACCGGACAGGGTCTTGTGGGGATAGCCGCCGTCAGGCCGGTGGGGGTCCACCACCGCCGCGGCTTCCGGCAGTTCTTCCTTGCATTCGTGATGGTCCGTGATCACCAGGTCGATGCCCAGCTCCTTACAAAGCCGGGCCTCCGCCACGGCAGTGATGCCGCAGTCCACAGTGATGATGAGTTTGACACCGTCCCGGTGGAGCTGATGGATGGCGATGGGATTCAGACCATAGCCCTCCTCCAGACGGCCGGGGATGTAGGGTACGCAGTCGGCCCCATGGCGGCGGAGGAAATCCGTCAGCAGGCAGGTGGAGGTAATACCGTCCACATCATAGTCGCCGAAAACGGCAATTTTCTCCCCACGGGCCATGGCCAGACCTACCCGGCCCACAGCCAGGTCCATATCCGTCATGGTGAAGGGGTCGATGAGGGTCGCGGTGCAGTCCAGCAGCCTGGCGGCCTGGGCAGGGGAGCCGATGCCCCGGGCAGCCAGGACCATGGCCGTCAGAGGGGCGTAACCGCCGGATACCAGGGCGTTGACATATTCGGTTTTCAGTTCCGGTACATTCCAAATTCCATATTTCACAGCAAGCACATCCAATTGTTACTTTTTCTCATTATTATACCAAAAACAGAGCGGATGCACAATAGGAAACCGGGAAATTTTCTGAAACTGTTGGGAAGAGAAATTGTAGTTTATATCAGCACCGCACCCCTTGCCCCCCGCATTTATGAGGGGGGTGGCCCGAAGGGCCGGGGGGAGAAAAAGAACTCCCCCAGTCAAAAATCGGTTCCGAAGAGCCGATTTTTGCCAGCCCCCTCTTGAAAAGTGGGGGCCGAGGCGGCTTCGCCGCCGGGCGACCGCAAGGGTCGCCCCCTACGCGGACATATTACGCGAAACTACAATTTATCTTTTGGCGCGGTTTGCACCATCTGGGCTGCGGCTACGGCCAGCAGGGGGGCCAGAAGCATCCCGGGAATGCCCAGAAGCTGATACCCCAGGTACAGCGCCGCCAGAGTCACCAGGGGATCCAGCCCCAACTGCCGGCCCACCAGCCTGGGCTCCAGGGCGGACCGGGCCAGGGTGGCGGCGGCGAACAGCCCCAGCAGGCCCAGTCCCCGGACCGGGTCCTCCTGCAGAAAGCAGATCAGGCTCCAGGGCACCAGGATCAGCCCTGTCCCCAGCATGGGCACCGCGTCCACCAGGGCAATCCCTGCCGCCCACACTGGGGCGTAGCGGATACCCAGAAGCAGCAGCCCCAGGCAGATGATGGCAAAGGTCAGCAGCATCAGCCGGAACTGGGCTCGGAGCCATCCGCCCAGGGCCTGGCGCATTCGCCCCAGAGCGGGCAGATACCGGGCCTGCCAGGCCTCCGGGATCCGGCGGCGGAAGCCCTCCTTCAGCCCCGGCAGCCGGGGGGAGAGCAGGTAGGCGGATAAAATCGAGGTGCCCAGGCCCAGAAAGCCCCCGGTGACGTGGGACACCAGGGCCGTGGCCAGACCCGGAAGCTGGGAGACAATCTGACCGTACAGGCTGCCGCCGTTGTCAAAGAGCCCCAGGACTCCTTTGGTCAGCAGGGGCCGGATACCCTCCGGTGCCCGGTGGGCAAGGGACAGGAGCCAGTCCTGCAGGGATACCAGCCCCTGCCGGGCCGTATCCTCCAGATCCGGCAGGATGCTCCCCAGCCGGCCCAGAAGCCGGACTCCGGCGGCAAAGAGCACCAGCACCAGGGCGGTCAGGGTCACCAGACACAGACTGACCCCCAGAAAGCTGCAAAGTCCCCGGTTCAGCCGGGTGATCCGGTGCAGGAGCCGCACCGCCGGTTCCGCTGCCAGGGCCAGAGCCAGTCCTGCCAGGAACGGCAGCACCAGCGTCAGGGCATAGCGCAGGATGAGATACAGTCCCAAACCCAGAAACAGCAGCTTCACCAGGGTGGAACGGGTATTGTCTTTCATGGAATTCCTGCCTTTCGGTAAATAATTGGTGCAAGGGGTTGCTTTTTTGGAAAATTATGCTACAATGACAATTGAGCGTATCCATATTTATAGTCATTTTGACGATAGATCATAGGAGGTCCCCCATGGCAAAAGATTCGAAATACTATATCGTTGAGGCTTCCGCTCTGCCGGAAGTGTTTGTAAAAGTTGCGGAAACCAAGCGGATCCTGGCCACCGGCGAGGCGTCCACCGTTAACGAAGCAACCAAGATCACCGGCATCAGCCGCAGTGCCTTCTATAAGTACCGGGACGCGGTGCTGCCCTTCCAGAGCCTGATGACCGGCCGGCTGATTACCTTCCAGTTCCGCCTGCTGGACGAGCCCGGCGCCCTGAACGCAATTCTGAGCCTGTTCAGCCAGCACAAGGGCAACCTGATGACCATCAACTCCACCATTCCCACCAACGGTGTGGCACTGGTCACCGTTTCCGCGGAAACCGGCGGACTGACTGTTTCCCTGGAAGAACTGATGCACCTGTTCCACAGCACCCCCGGCGTGGTCAGCGCGGAAATCATGATGGGCTAAACGAATATCCACTACGGCTGCCGTACCAATGGCAGCCGTTTTTAATGGAGAATTGAGAAATAAATTACCGCGGTAGGGCTTAGGCTGTGGCCTGTCGATCAGGCAACGACCATTGCCTGCACTCTCCACTCCGTGACCCGCACCTTTCGCCCGTCTCCGACATAGACTGGCCCGGAGGTGATCTTTTTTGCGGATCGTGCAGAAATACGGAGGGACCTCTCTGGGAGATACGGGTAAGATCCTGGCCGCGGCCCGACGGGTCACCCGGCTGGCTCAGCAGGGGGCCCAGGTGATCGTGGTGGTCTCTGCCCAGGGGCAGACCACCGATGAGCTGATCGCCGCCGCCGCGGCGGTAAATCCCCGGGGCGCGGCCAGGGAGATGGATGCCTACATGGCCGCCGGGGAGCAGCTTTCCGCCGGACTCATGGCCATGGCCATCGGCAGCCTGGGCTTCCCCGCGGTGAGCCTGACGGGCTGGCAGGCGGGACTGGTCACCGATGGGGTCCATGGCAACGCCCGGATCCTGGAGCTCCGGGGGGACCGGATCCGGCGGGAGCTGGAACAGGGAAAAATCGCCGTGGTGGCCGGGTTCCAGGGCGTCGGCCCCGGGGATGACATTACAACCCTGGGCCGGGGCGGTTCTGATACCACGGCAGTGGCCCTGGCGGCCTTCCTGAAAGCCGAGGTGTGCCAGATCTTCACGGATGTGGACGGGGTCTACGACCGGGATCCCCGGCGGTATCCCGGGGCAACCCGGTTCGGCCGGATCAGCTACGACCGAATGCTCCGGCTCATTGAGAACGGGGCCCAGGTCCTCCATGACCGGTCCGTGGAGCTGGCCCGGGACCATGGGATCACCCTGGAGGTCCTGTCCGCTGCCACCGGAGCCCCGGGGACCATCGTGGGACCATAGGAGATAGCTTTCCCATTCATGTACAAGGATATTCCCGGGGACACAAAAAATCCCGGCACGGAAAACCCGTGCCGGGAAAATATTGATGGTGCCGTGTTACCGCTGGCCCATTTGGGCATACATCCGGGTCAGCAGCTTCCGCATGGGGACGAACAGCAGCAGGGCGATAACGAAATTGCCCGCGCAGTGGGCGATGTCGAAGGGGATGCCGGAGATCCATTTGGTCAGGGCATATCCAAATCCACCAATAAAGATATCCACAATACCGCACAGTGCTCCGAACAGCAGGCCGAACACGCCGGACAGGATGGCCCAGCCCAGGGGGGCTTCCATCCCCCGCAGGCACCAGGCGGCCAGGCCCAGCACGGCCCACACGTACAAATAGTTTACGTTCCACAGGCCCAGGCCGAAGAACAGAATCTCCATGGCTACATAGAGATAGATGGGGAAGATGGCCTTGGCCCCAAAGGTCACGGCGAACAGCATGACCATCAGGGACACGGGCTCAATGTTGGGCAGGGCGCTCATGGCGTACTTCAGGCCGAAGGTCAGCGCCCCCAGCACCCCGAAGAGACAGACCTCCCGGACCGTCAGCTTACGGTCCTTCATATATGGTGTAGACCAGCTTGTAGACCCCGCCCTCAGTGACGGAGGTGGTGTCCATACCCTCTACGGCGGCTTCGTCGCCGATGAAGAACTGCCAGTAGCTCTGGTCCTTGCTGTAGTCAGAAGTTTCGCCGTCCACGGTGTTGTACATTCCGGGACTGTCCGAGGGGACGATCAGGTTGTGGGCCACCAGCGCGGGGCCCAGCTTGCCTTCCGTGGTGGTCAGCTCAAAGACCTTTTCCGTGCCGTCCTTGTGGACCACGATGAGGGTGAAGGACTTTTCGCCCGCCACGGTCTCCGGCCGGGTCAGAAAATATACGCTTGCCAGAAGGACCAACGCGGCCGCCAGCGCGATGACGGCCAGTATTTGCTTTTTGTTCATAGTAATGCCTCCCAAAAATCAAAAGTGCCGCGGCACCGCGTCAAAACGGTGCCGCGGCCGTGTTTCCGCGACAATGCACACCACCCGTAAACGCGCGGGGGCGGGAGAAACCAAAGCGTAGGTCTTCTGACTCACACGTAGGGAGTGGTGGCTCCTGCGGATGTCCCTGCCTTCCCGGCTTTCGCCAGTGACCGACTTTCGTCGTAAGGGGCACCCTCCGTGCATACAGCGGCGGTACCGTCCGGGATTCGCACCCGGTTATCTTGTTCAGCATTCCCGGCCAACCGCCGGGGATACCACGCATTGGGTTATCAGATTGTCGGATTGATTATACCAAGAAAGCGGGATGATGTCAAGGAGCATCGATCGGGAATCATGTCATTCCGAGGTCGAAGCCCGTGGGAATCTCCAGTACCTTTCTTCACAAACAGCTATCCAATTAACATCGAACATCTACGATGAAATATGGGGCACCTCTAAAAACTCCCCTTTTGGGCTTTGGGCGAATCTTTCGCCCCATAAATGCGTTTTGAAAACGCCACAATACACAAAGTATTCTGCCGTTTTCAAAACTTTTTCTGAGCCGAAATCTTCTGCCCAAATCAC
>JAFVWL010000051.1 GCA_017501695.1 Oscillospiraceae bacterium | reverse complement strand
CGGCGATTGAGACTGCGGATGATATTATGCTTGATGCCGCAGTCCACGGCAGCCACATGAAAGCGCGGGCTTTCCGCCGGAGCTGTCCAGGGTGCTTTGGTGCTGACCTGTGCCACCTGATCCCGTCGGGCAGCGGCGGTTTTCAGCATGGCAACACCCACAAGGTTAGGCGTCGCAGCATCGCAGATCAGCGCTTTGCAGGTTCCCTTATCCCGGATATGCCGGGCCAGCGCACGGGTATCCACACCGGCAAGCCCCACGATGCCAAACCGCAGCATCACATCCCGCAATGTTTCCACTGCCCGGAAATTGGACGGCTCGTCATTGTATTCCCGGACGATCATGGCGGTGATCGTGGGCGTTTTTGTTTCGAAGTCATCGGCGCAGATGCCGTAGTTACCGATCAGCGGATAAGTCATCACCACCGCCTGTCCGGTATAGCTTGGATCGGACAGGATCTCCTGATAGCCCACCATGGAGGTGTTGAACACGATTTCCGCAATCGTTTCCCGGTCGGTGCCGAAGCTGTATCCATAAAACTCCCCGCCGTCCTCCAGAATGATTTTCCTGTTGTAATGCCGGTTCATGCTTTTCCTCCTGTCTTGCGCCGGGACAGTCTTTCTTCAAACTGATCCTTTCGGGTATCCTCCGGGATGCTCGTGGGATAATGGCCTGAGAAGCAGGCACTGCAATACCCATCGCTGCCGCACAGATCCCGCAGAGCCCCAAGGGGCAGATAGCCCAGAGAATCCACACCAATGATCCCGGCAGTTTCCTCCACACTGTGATGGCAGGCGATCAGGTGATCCTGAGAATCAATATCGGTGCCATAGTAGCACGGGTGTCGGAAAGGGGGCGCGGAGATGCGCATATGGATCTGCTTCGCACCTGCGTTTTTCAGAAGTGTGACGATCCTGGCGGAGGTGGTTCCGCGAACGATGGAATCATCGATCAAAACGACTCGCTTGCCCCTGACTTCACTTTCTACGGGACTCAATTTGATCTTCACCTGATCTACCCGGTGATCCTGCCCCGGAGAAATGAAGGTTCTTCCGATGTACTTGTTTTTGATCAGGCCAATGCCATAGGGAATCCCGGATTCCCGGGCGTATCCCAGAGCCGCATCCAGACCGGAATCCGGAACACCGATGACAATGTCCGCATCCACCGGATGAGCCTTTGCCAGAATTCTGCCCGCATTCATCCGGGCATCATGGACACTGACACCCTCGATAACGGAATCCGGGCGGGCAAAGTAGATATGTTCAAAGATACACAGCTTTTTCGGAGCGGTGCCGCAGTGCCGCTTGTCGCTGTGAACGCCGCTGCGGTCGATGGTAAGGATCTCGCCGGGAAAAACATCCCTTATCATTTCCGCACCTGCCGCATGGAGAGCGCAGCTTTCCGATGCAACCACATAGGTACCATCAGGCATCTGTCCATAGCAAAGTGGACGGAAACCGTGGGGATCCCGGACGGCGATCAGCTTCGTGGCAGACATCAGAACCAGAGAGTAGGCTCCGTCTATTTTTTTCATTGCGTTGCTGACAGCTTCTTCAATGGAGGGAGCGGAAATGCGCTCTCTGGTAATCACATAAGCGATGGTTTCTGTGTCAGAGGTGGAATGGAAAATTGCACCGGACAGCTCCAGCTCCTGCCGCAGAGGCAGGGCATTGCTCAGATTGCCGTTATGGGCCACCGCCAGCTTGCCTTTCAGATGGTTGACCTGGATGGGCTGGCAGTTGCTCAGATTGTTGCCGCCGGTAGTGCCGTAGCGGACATGGCCGACAGCGATCTCACCCCGGGGAAACTTCCGCATTTCTTCCTGGGTAAAGACTTCGCTGACAAGGCCGAGTCCCTTATGGGAAGTGAACACCCCATCTTCATTGACCACGATCCCGCAGCCCTCCTGCCCACGGTGCTGGAGGGCATAAAGGCCGTAATAGACAAGGCTGGCCACATCCCCGGTGGTTCTGCTGTATACACCTAAGATGCCGCATTCTTCATGGATACTCATGCTTTCCCCTCCAGACCGGCCTTTACAAAACCAACAAACAGCGGGTGGGGTTTATTGGGACGGCTCTTAAATTCAGGATGGTACTGCACACCCACATGGAACGACCGCTGGGGCAGTTCCACCGCTTCCACCAGATGTCCATCCGGCGAGGTTCCGCTGAGGGTCAGTCCGGCGCGGGTCAAAATCTCCCGGTAATCGTTGTTGAATTCATAGCGGTGGCGGTGGCGCTCGCTGATTTGGTTTACACCATAGCACCGCTCCATCGTCGTGCCCGGTTCGATCACACAGGGATACGCACCCAAGCGGAGTGTGCCGCCCTTGTCGATCCCGTCGCTCTGACCGGGCATAAAGTCGATGACCTTGTGGGCTCCTTCGGGATCAAATTCGCCGGAATTGGCATCGTGCAGCCCTGTGAACCGGGCAAACTCCATGACCATGATCTGCATACCCAGGCAGATCCCAAGGTAGGGGATCTGATGCTCACGGGCGTATTTTGCTGCCAGGATCATGCCTTCAATGCCCCGGCTGCCAAAGCCACCGGGCACCAGAATGCCGTCCAGACCGGCGAGGTTTTCCTCATAGGTTTCTTCTGTCAGGGTTTCGGAATCGATCCATTGGATATCCACATCCGCATTCAGCGCATAGCCCGCATGGCGCAGTGCTTCCGCTACAGACAGATAGGCATCGTGGAGCTGCACATATTTTCCTACCAGTCCAATGGTGACAATTCTGCTGCGGTGATAGATCTTTTCTATGAGTTCTTTCCACTCTTTCAGGTCGGGGTCTGGTGTTTTGATCCCCAGCTCCCGGCAGACGATTCCGGAGAAATTCTGCTTTTCCAGCATCAGCGGTGCTTCGTACAGAACCGGGATGGTGATATTCTCAATGACGCAGTCGG
>JAFVWL010000050.1 GCA_017501695.1 Oscillospiraceae bacterium | reverse complement strand
GGCAATCCGTTCTCCAAAATGTTTCATCTTTGCTGAAAGTGCGCCTGAAACCGCAGGTTTTAGGGGATGCGGATTGCCACGTCGCCGCCTTTTGGGCGGCTCCTCGCAATGACATTCTTTTTCGATACTTTTTTGCCAGACTGTCAAAAAACCTGTCATTGCGAACCAGTCCGCAGACTGGTGTGGCAATCCGTTCTCCAAAATGTTTCATCTTTGCTGACAGCTCCCCCTGTGGGGGAGCCAAGGCTCCGGCGGCGGGGCCTTACCAGGGAGGATGTCAAAAACCGGGGGTCTGAAAAGCCGGAATTCTGTGAGCATTGACAACAGAAAAATTTGCTCCGGATATTGAAAAATCAGACAAAATCCGCTAGAATATTTCCATTCAAACCAAGCAAACTATAACGATAATAAATGGAGGGAATACCAATGCAGAACAATGTTCGGCCCGCGGATATGGAGCGTATTACCACCCTGGAACAGGCAAACGCCTTTATCGATGAGCAGGTCAAGGAAGTTCGTGCCCAGGTGGGCGACAAGAAGGTGCTGCTGGCTCTGTCCGGCGGCGTGGATTCCAGCGTGGTGGCTGCCCTGCTGATCAAGGCCATCGGCAAGCAGCTTGTCTGTGTTCACGTGAACCACGGCCTCATGCGTAAGGGTGAGAGTGAGCAGGTCATCGAGGTCTTCGGCAAGGCCCTGGATGCCAACCTGATCTATGTGGACGCCACCGACCGGTTCCTGGATCTGCTGGCTGGGGTTTCCGACCCCGAGAAGAAGCGCAAGATCATCGGTGCCGAGTTCATCAAGGTCTTCGACGAGGAAGCCGCCAAGCTGGACGGTATCTCCTTCCTGGCTCAGGGTACCATCTACCCCGATATTCTGGAGTCCATCAAGGCTGCCGAGAGTGGCAAGCCCGTCAAGTCCCACCACAACGTGGGCGGCCTGCCCGAGGACATGGCTATGTCCCTGGTGGAGCCTGTGAAGCTGCTGTTCAAGGACGAGGTCCGTGTGGTGGGCGAGGCTCTGGGTCTGCCCCATGGCATGGTCTACCGTCAGCCCTTCCCCGGCCCCGGCCTGGGTGTCCGCTGCCTGGGTGCCATCACCCGGGACCGGCTCCACGCCCTGCGGGAGGCGGACGCCATCCTGCGGGAGGAGTTCGACAAGAACGGCCTGGCCGGCAAGGTCTGGCAGTATTTCATCGCCATCCCCGACATCAAGAGCGTGGGTGTCCGCAATGAGATGCGTTACGAGGGCTGGCCCGCCATCATCCGTGCCATCAACACCACCGATGCTATGACCGCCACCATCGAGGAGATCCCCTACGCCCTGCTGCACCACATCACCCACCGCATCACCCACGAGGTCGAGGGCATCAACCGTGTCCTCATGGACCTGACCCCCAAGCCCATCGGCACCATCGAGTGGGAATAAATCAACGAGCGCTGCCGGAGGCAGGAGGAGCGAGCTGATTTATTGCGCCGCGGTCTGTGTGCAACGCAGGCGTTCGCGCCAAGGCGCACACAGGGCACCGCAAGCGGGACTGCAGTGTCAACACTGGGAACCGCAATACGAACAGGCAAATCAAAAACTCGGAAACCCGTTGCGGCGCAACGGGTTTTCTTTTTTGGTCCGGGTAGGGGAGGGTCTTGACCCTCCCTTGCGCCGCAGGCGCAAAAACCTTCCCCAGCGGGGAAGGTTCAGACTGTCGAAAAACCTGTCATTGCGAACCAGTCCGCAGACTGGTGTGGCAATCCGTTCTCTAAAATATTTCATTTTTGCTGAAAGTGCGCCTGAAACCGCAGGTTTTAGGGGATGCGGATTGCCACGTCGCCGCCTTTGGGCGGCTCCTCGCAATGACGTGTTGTTTTGGGCTTCACAATGACGTGTTGTTTTCGGGCTTCGCAATGACGTGTTGTTTTAGGGCCTCGCAATGACATCAAAACATCATTTTGCATAAAAAAACTGTCCCCGGTACTTGACAACTGTACTAATACAGTGTATCATAACTGTACTAGTACAGATGGACGATACAAGATATCAAAGGAGGGATGACCATGGTAACGCTCAATTCCCGGGACAGCCGGCCCATCTACGTTCAGATCGTGGACGGCATCCGGGAGCAGATCGCCCTGGGGATCCTGGCGCCGGGAGAGAAGCTTCCCTCGGTCCGGGAGCTGGCGGGGGTGCTCGCCATCAACCCCAACACCATCCAGCGGGCCTACCGGGAGCTGGAAGCCGGAGGCTGGGTCACGACCGAAGCCGGCCGGGGCTGCTTTGTCCGCCAGGCACCGGAGAACGCCGGACGGAAGGATGCCCTGGTCCGCAGTCTGCAGGAGACTGCCGGGGAGCTGCGCCGGCTGGGCCTGACGGAGGAGGACCTGATCCGCCTCATCACGAAAGGAGGAACCAATCATGCTTGAACTGAAGAACATTACCAAGACCTTCGGGGATTTCAAAGCCCTGGATAACCTGTCCATGACCGTGCCCAAGGGCGCTGTTTACGGCCTGGTGGGTCCCAACGGCGCGGGCAAATCCACCGCCATCCGCCATATGCTGGGCATCTACCGGCCGGATTCCGGCTCCGTGACCCTGGAGGGCATGGAGGTCTACGAAAATCCTGTGGTCAAGGCCCGGATGGGCTCCATCCCCGACGAGGTCTTCTTCTACCCCTCCGCCACCCTGGAGGAAATGCGGCGGTTCTACCGGGGCATTTACCCCAAATTCGACGATGCCCTGTTTGAGCGGCTGTATGAAGTGTTCCAGCTCCCCAGGAAGGGCCAGATCCGCCGGTTCTCCAAGGGTATGCAGAAGCAGGCGGCTTTCCACCTGACCCTCTGCACCCGGCCGGATATCCTGATCCTGGATGAGCCGGTAGACGGTCTGGACCCGGTGATGCGGCGGCAGGTCATGAGCCTGATCCTGTCCGATGTGGCCCAGCGGGAGACCACGGTGCTGATCTCCTCCCACAACCTCCGGGAGCTGGAGGACGTCTGCGACCATGTGGGCATCATGGACCGGGGAAAAATGCTGCTGGAGCGAAGCCTGGCGGATATGCAGGGCAGCACCGTGAAGCTGCAGCTTGTGGGGGAAACCCCGGAAAATCTGAACATTCTCCACGAAAGCGTCTCCGGACGGCTGCGGACCCTGGTGGTCCGGGGCACGGCTCAGGAGGTGACCGAGCGGGTGGCTGCCACGAAGCCCGCCTATTTCGATGTGCTGCCCCTTTCTCTGGAAGAGATTTTTATTTATGAGCTGGGAGGTGTGGACTATGAAGTCAAGAACATTATCCTGTGAGCAGACCGTTCTGGTTAAGGACATCACCCGCTTTGCCCCAAGCTGGATTTTGTACAGCATTTTCCTGCTGCTGATGGTTATGGTCACCGGTTCTTCCGATGATGTCTGGATAACCGCCTCTATCCGGGGTACGACGGCCTTTTCCCTGGCCATCATCAACATAATTTACGGCCTGATCAATGCTCAGCTTCTGTTCGGCGACCTGTTCCAGAGCCGCATGACCAACGCCCTCCATGCCCTGCCCCTGCGGCGGGAAGGCTGGTTTGTCACCCATCTGGCTTCCGGCACGCTGTTCGCCCTGGTGCCCAATTTGGCCTACACCCTGGTTATGATGCTCTCCTGCGGGGAGATACCCAACCTGCCCTGGCTTTGGCTGCTGACGGCCATGGGCCAGTACCTGTTCTTCTTCGGTCTGGGCATTTTCTGCATGGTCTGCGTGGGCAGCCGGTTCGCCGGAGTGGTGGTCTACGGACTGGTCAATTTCGGTTCCCTGCTGGTTTTGTGGATGATGGAGGAGCTGTATGTGCCCCTGCTTCCCTCGGTGCTGCTGGTGGAAAACAATTTCCTGCGGTTCTGCCCCGTGGTCTGGGCCACCATGAATATCCCCTATGAAATGAACATCGGAAAAATGGAGCAGCTTGTGACGGTTTCTCCCGAGGGCATGACCTATCTGGGGATCCTGGCGGCCCTGGGTCTGGTGCTGCTGGTGCTGGGCCTGCTGTTGTACCGGGTCCGGCAACTGGAAAGCGCCGGAGATTTCCTGGCGGTGCCCTGGCTGAAGCCCGTTTTCCTGGTGATGTACTCCCTGATGCTGGGGGTTGGATGCCAGTGGATCCTGGGTGGACTCACCGGTTCCGACTGGATTTATCTGATCATTGGTCTGCTCATCGGCTACTTCACGGGCCAGATGCTGCTGATGCGAACCACCCGGATCCTGACGAAGAAGACCTTCATGGGTCTGGCGGTCCTGCTGGGTGGTTTGGGCCTGAGCCTGTGGATCACCTGGCTGGACCCCCTGGGCATCAAGGCCTGGGTTCCGGAGCCGGAGCAGGTGAGCAAAATATCCCTGAACTATCAGGAGACGGACGACCCGAAGATCATTGAGCAGATCATCAACCTCCACAGCGATTTGGTGATACCTGAGGATGTCACAGTATATGAACTGGATCCGGAAGACTGGGTCTTAGTGACAGACTATGAGCGTGTAAATGCTGTCTCCATTCTGATTGAGTATACCATGAAAGATGGCTCCCAGGCAGGCCGGTACTATGTTACCTCCAACGGTACCCATATCGCCGCCCTGCGGAAGATTCTGAGCCACCCGGATTTCGTCATCGGCGACCTTCTGGACATCTGGGACGAAGCCTGGATACACACCACGGTGGAGGACGGGGAAGGCAAGGACATCTACTTGTCCCGGGAGAAGTGGGCGGAGCTGAAGGAGGTCCTGCTGAAGGACTGCGAAGCCGGAACCATGGCCCAGTCGTACAATGTCCACAACAATATGAGCCCGGTCTACTGGCTCCATATCCAGTACCGGGAAGGTGAGCACTATATCTGGTACAATATCAATGTCTTCCCGGATTCGGAGAACACCCTGTCCTGGCTGAAGCAGCAGAGCTTCTACGAAGAATATACCGGAAAATAACAAACAGGGAGGGGCAATGCCCCTCCCTTCAGCGTGTCAAAAAAGTATCGAAACAAGAATGTCATTGCGAGGAGCCGCCCAAAAGGCGGCGACGTGGCAATCCGCATCCCCTAAAACCTGCGGTTTTAGGCTCACTTTCAAAAAAATGAAACATTTTGGAGAACGGATTGCCACACCATGAGCGCCCGCAGGCGCCATGCAAGCGAGCAACCGCCCGAAGGGCGGCTCTTGGCGAGTCGCAGTGTGCGCACTGGTTCGCAATGACAGGTTTTTCGACAATCTGCAGGGAGGGGCAATGCCCCTCCCTTGTAATCGTAGGGGCGACCTGCGGTCGCCCGCCCGGCGGTTTTACCGCCGGGAAAAATACGTAGGGACGCTTCTGCGTTCCGCATCGGTCCTGCCGCCATCCCTCATCAGTCAGAAATGCCCGTACCGGTCATTTCTGACAGCTTCCCCCCGGGGGAAGCCGAGGGCGCCGCCCCCTGGGAACCATCATTATGCGTTTTTCACAGCATTACGGTGAGCAAGGTCACGATAATGACAACACTGCACACGATGGAGATGGAATTGACGGCGCTGGACAGTCCCACATCGCCCCCCAGGTCCGCGGTGAAGCCGGGGACGGCGGAGCCGATGGGGCTGAAGGTCAGGATCACCAGGGCCTGCCGGACCTCCAGGTCAAAGGGCAGCAGGAAGTAGAAGGCCGCCGCCATAGCCGCCGCCACGCTGTAGCGCACCGCCAGGATCCGGAAAGCCCGGCCCAACTGCTCCCGGTTGGCCTCCAGATGGAAGCCCACGCCGATCATCAGCATGGCCATGGCCGCGTTGGCGTTTCCGATAAGCCCGGCGCAGTCCACCACGATGGCCGGCAGATTCAGCCCCAGCAGATTCAGCGTCACCATAAGAAGGTGGGCCAGGAAGGGCACGGAGCAGGAAAGGGCCTTGAGCACCGGCTTCCACCGGAGCCGCCCGCCCTCCTGAATGGCTGTGGCCACGCCGTAGGCGCCGCCCAGGCAGACGAAGGCGTTGCCCATGTCGAACAGGCTGGCTGTCACCACCCCGGCGGGCCCCAGAAAGCCCTGGACAAAGGGCAGGGAGAACGCGCCGATGTTGAAGCCCGGAAGATTCAGAACCTCAAAGGCCAGCCTTTCCCGGCTGGCTTTCCGGTGCTGGACCCAGGCCAGGGCCATGTACAGCACACCGCCCCCCAGGCCCAGGGCCGCGATGGAGAGCATGGAGATATCCACGGCCTTTCCGGCGGAGCTGGAAATGATGGCCGCGGGCAGGGTGATCCGCAGGACCACCCGGGACAGGACCCCGAAGTCCTCTTTTTTGAATACGCCAATCCGCCGCAGCAGAATGCCCAGGCCGATGATGGCCACAAAGCACCCCGCCCGGGATAACACCTGGGCCATGTCTGTCATATAGTCTCCTCCTTGGAGCTGTGTTCGTAATAAGGTAATTGCAGAGGGCGGCCCCGCCGCCGGATATGGCATTGTAGGGGAGGGTCTTGACCCTCCCTTGCGCCCGCAGGCGCAGAAACCTTCCCCTTTGGGGAAGGTTCAGACTGTCGAAAAACCTGTCATTGCGAACCAGTCCGAAGACTGCGACTCGCCAAGAGCCGCCCTTCGGGCGGTTGCTCGCTTGCATGGCGCCTGCGGGCGCACATGGTGTGGCAATCCGTTCTCCAAAATATTTCATTTTTGCTGAAAGTGCGCCTGAAACCGCAGGTTTTAGGGGATGCGGATTGCCACGTCGCCGCCTTTTGGGCGGCTCCTCGAATGACATTCTTTTTCGATACTTTTTTGACAGACTGTCAAAAAACCTGTCATTGCGAACCAGTGCGCACACTGGTGTGGCAATCCGTTCTCCAAAATGTTTCATCTTTGC
>JAFVWL010000049.1 GCA_017501695.1 Oscillospiraceae bacterium | reverse complement strand
TTGCGATTTGACCGGGTCTTTGTACCCAACTTTTCATTTTGAAAAGTCCGCAATACACAAAGTATTCCGAACTTTCCAAAACTTAATTTGGGCACAAACCCCTCGCCCAAATCATCAAAAAAGAGTTTTTAGAGGTTGCCTTGTGTTATTTCTCAGCGGAAACCATTTCCGCGAACTTCTCTTTCAGGAATGCCGCGTCTTCCGGGCTGTAGCCGAAGTGGCCGGAGTTCATCAGGTGGTAGCAGGTGATGGTGGGGTAGCCCACGAAATCCTTCCGGGAGGAAAAGTGGACCAGCTCGTCGTTTTTCGACTGGAATACCTGGGTGGGCACAGTGATTTGATCCAGGATCTTCCGGGTCTGCCAGATTTCCCCCAGCAGCTCCAGGAACCGGGGTGCCCAGGTGACATACAGGGGCAGCCAGGGGCTGGGGTCGATGCTGAAGGTCCGTTGCATATCCCGGGCGGACTGGTTTTTTTGATCCACCATGCCCAGGGCCAGCCGCACGGACATGACCGAGGTGGACAGGGGCATATGGACCCGGAGGGGACTGCCCAGAAGGAACAGCCCCGGGATCCGGTCCGGGTATTTCAGGGAAAGCTGCAGGGCGAAGAGGGTGCCCATGGAATGGGCTACGATATAAACATATTGGTGGGTGGCCAGCAGCTCCTCCATCCGGGCCTGGACCTGGGCCTTCCACCGGGCCATGGAGGAAAAGCCGAAATCGAGAACCGAGCCGCCGTGCCCTTCCAGCAGCAGGGCGTGGACGGACCAGTCCGCCGGGATCAGGGGGAAAAACATTTCAAAATGGTCGGGGGTTCCGGTAATGCCGTGGAGCATGAGCACGGCAGTATCGCTTCCGGGGACCATGCGGACATATTCTTGGTGTGCCATAAAATCTCCTCCTTGTGTTACTGAGGCCTTTGTACTATAATAGACGAAATACAAGAAAAAACGTTACACCGTCAGGAGAAATAATTATGGCAAATATTGTGGAAATTACGGATTTTCAGGCTCCGGAGCTGGATGTGTATGCCCGGCTGACGGAGGCTCAGCTTCTGAACCGCCATTGCCTCCGGGAGGGCCTGTTCATTGCCGAAAGCCCCAAGGTCATCCACCGGGCTCTGGATGCGGGCTATGAGCCGGTGTCCTTTCTGGTGGAGCACCGGCACCTCCAGGGGGAAAGCCGGGAGGTCATCGACCGCTGCGGGGACATCCCGGTGTATACGGCGGAATTCGACCTGCTGACTCAGCTCACGGGCTACCAGCTCACCCGGGGCATGCTGTGTGCCATGCGTCGGCGGGAGCTGCCTGCGGTGGAGGAGATCTGCGCCGGAGCGAAGCGGGTGGCGGTGCTGGAGGATATTATGAATCCCACCAATGTGGGTGCCATTTTCCGCAGCGCGGCGGCACTGAATATGGATGCGGTGCTGCTGACCCCGGCCTGCTCCAACCCCCTGTACCGCCGGAGCTGCCGGGTGAGCATGGGCACCGTGTTCCAGGTCCCCTGGACCTATCTGGAGGAGGGCTGGGTGGAGAAGCTCCACAGCCTGGGCTTCAAAACCGCGGCCATGGCCCTGGAGGAGGATTCCGTGTCCATCGATGACCCGGCCCTCATGGCCGAGGACAAGCTGGCCATCGTCCTGGGCACCGAGGGGGATGGCCTGGCGGGGAGTACCATTGCCGCCTGCGACTATACGGTGAAGATCCCCATGTCCCATGGGGTGGACAGCCTGAATGTGGCCGCCGCCAGTGCCGTGGCCTTCTGGCAGTTGGGAAATAAATAAGCAAAACGTGTCGAAAACCACGTCATTCCAAGTCGGTTCCCCTCGGTTTGCGGGATCGCCACACCCCGTAAACGGGCTGGTTTACGATGACGCGGTATTTTAGAGAATGCCGAAGGCCTGCGGCATGAACCGCATAATCTTTCGGGGACGGTTGCGTGGGAGAATATGCTGTGGTAAGACAAAAGGAAAAGGGGTAATTGTATGCAGAATCAGAATATGCAAACCGAGATCACGCTTCGGGACGGAAACCGGATTCCGCAGTTGGGTGCCGGAACCTATATGATCGAAAACCATCAGCTTTGCAAGGCCACGGTCCGGGATGCTCTGGATCTGGGCTACCGCCATATTGACACGGCTCAGATCTACAAAAACGAACGGGCGGTGGGAGAAGCGCTGGCGGAATCCGGCGTGGACCGCAAGGATGTGTTCCTGACCACCAAGGTCTGGGTGACAAATTTTACCTATGAAAAGGCCAGCCGTTCCATCGACGCGTCCCTGGCCCGCCTGGGGACGGATTACATCGACTTGGTCCTGGTCCATCGGCCCTATGGCAATTACTGGCCTGCCTGGCAGGCTATGGAGGATGCTATGGAAGCTGGGAAGATCCGCTCCATCGGTCTTAGCAATTTCAGCATGGACCAGACCCGGCAGATTTTGGACCGGGGCAGGATCTATCCGGTGGTGAACCAGATCGAATGTCACCCCTTCTACCAGCAGAGGGAGCTTCGACGGGAGCTGGAATCCCTGGGCATCCGGGTGGAGGCGTGGTATCCTCTGGGGCATGGCAGCCGGAGGATGATGCAGGAACCTGTGCTGGCGGAGCTGAGCCGGATTTACGGGAAATCCGTGGCCCAGATCATTTTGCGCTGGCATATTCAGGAGGACTGCATTGTCTTGCCCAAGAGTACCCGCCGGTCACATCTGGCGGAGAATTTCCGGATTTTCGATTTTCAACTGAATCCGGAGGATATGGAACGGATCCGGGCGCTGGACCGAAACGAGACGCTGTTCAAGTGTCCTCTGTGGCTGGACGAGTGGAAAGCCCGGCTGTTTACCCGTGCCTGAATCCGGAATGGACAGGCGGATACCTGTTTTCTGCATCACAGCGGTAAGAACTTGCGACATACAGCGAAAAAGCGTGGGCATTCGCCCACGCTTTTCAGCGTGTCAAAAAAGTATCGAAACAAGAATGTCATTGCGAGGAGCCGCCCAAAAGGCGGCGACGTGGCAATCCGCATCCCATAAAACCTGCGGTTTTAGGCGCACTTTCAGCAAAGATGAAACATTTTGGAGAACGGATTCCCACGCCAGTGTGAGCACTGGCTCGGAATGACGTGGTTTTTCGACAGTCTGGAAAAAGCGTGGGCAATTGCCCACGCTTTTACATTTCTGTTAACAGGTTATACAGCCCGTCTTCAGACAGGACACCCCGTTTCAGATCCTTGGGAAGGAACCCCAGCTCGTCCCGGGTGTAATCCGCCAGCCACAGGCCGCTGTCCATATAGTTTGCCAGGGCCTCCAGGTCCTCCCGGACTGCCGGGTCCTCCGGGCTTGCCAACGCCCGGTCAAACCGGGCTTCCATTTCCGCCACCCGGCGGATGACGGCTGCAAGAGATTCCAGTTTTCTCATGGCTGTGCCTTTCCAATTGTGTACTGATTCCTTTTCCGGCCACGGCCGTTGTGGAGCCAGTCGCCGCCGGCACCGCAGGTGATCATCCAGATGCGGTCCTCCTGAATGCCGAAATCGTAACTGCCGATGTAGGGGTCCAGCCCGTGATCCGGACCGTCCTGGGGGTCCAGGAGCACCTGGGTGATCCGGTGCCATTTGCCGGTGTCCTCCCGGCGGTACATGGGATTCCGCACCTCCATGGACCGAACCTGACCTGCGGTCTCCCACAGGTAGTTTTCCAGGAAGATGGCGGCATTCCCCAGGAAAGCGGAGTTGGGAATCAGGGTGTCATAGCAGCACAGCAGCCGCTTCTCCCCGGTCTCCAGGTCCCGGACCCATTGCTCCACATAGGTGGTCCCCACATCGGGGGGATTGACGCACCGCAGGTGCATCCGGTACCAGTGGCCCGCTTCCCATTCATAGGGGGCGGTGCATCGGGCACCGGTGCCCTCGCCCCAGAATTCGCCGCCGCCAATCTGGGTATCCGGATACAGGATTTTGGGCCGAAGGGTGATTTGCCTGCCGGAGCGGTCGGTGCAGGAAATGTCCCAGAAGGACATGATGCTCACCGTCCGGCCGTCATCGATTCGCTGGAAGCCGGCATAGGCACTGGTGTACATATCCGGAACGGACCGGTAGTGCCGCCGCAGGCCGGATAGATCCATGGCCCAGCAGCCCAGGCAGCAGTAGGTGCCACGGGGCAGATGGCCGGCCCGAAAATCCACCTGGTATTCTGTGTATCGCACATTCCGGGGGACCTGCAGGTAGCCGCAGAGGTAGGGAGAGCGACGTTTTTGGGGATTGCGGTAGGCCCGGATTTCTCCGGGGGAAGGGATGGGGAAAAGAGCTTCCCAGTCCGTATTCCGGGAAGATTCCTTGTTGTGCATGAAGGTTCCTCCTTTTTGGGGGTTAAATCGCACCGATTTTTCTGTGCCAGGCCTGCTGGACCACATCCAGCTTCCGGGTTTCCCGCAGGTAATATACCAGGCAGTCCTCGCCGTAGAAGTCCGGGCTTCGCAGGATGGGGTCACAGGGAATCTGCTCAAACATCCAGGAACGGATGATCTTCTCGTCGGCACCGATGAGCTCCACGAAAATGGCCGAATCGTCGTGATTGGTGATAAACCGCTGGTCCACCAGAATGTAGGCCGGTTTTGCGTTGGGGTCACCGAAGCTGCGGTTGCAGTAGGTGTAGAGGGGCCGCCGGCTTCCTCTCTCATAAATGGCCCGGCCGTGTTCCATGATTTGCAGATGCTTGTCCATTTTCAATGGCCCCTTTCGGTTGTGTTTGCATCCATTATACCACGGGAAATCAAAAATGACAGGGGCAAAATGCCCCTGTCCATATTTTTCTCACGGAGTAGGGGAGGCGTTCCCGTCCCCTAGGACATCCTCAATATTTCTTCCGCAGCACCAGGTAACTGAACCAATACAGGACAATCAAGAGACAGACGGCACCGCCGGCGGCAACGGACAGCAGATCCTGGCCCAGGAGCTTGAAGACGATGGCGCATACGGCGGAAATCAAAACGAACAGATAACCTGCCCAGCCCCAGGCCTTGAGCCGAAGAAACTGAAGCCGTTCGTCCGTTGTTTCGACTTTCATTTTTTCGCGGTAGTCTTCATCGTTGTGCAGCCGGAAATGCCGCAGGGCGTGCATCACACCCACAGCGATCAGGGCCGAGCCCATGCCGCTCCAGAAGGCATCCACTACCTCTGCGATGCCCAAACACAGCAGGATGGCACCCAGAAATACATAGATGGCATCGGCAATCAGTCGTTTGTGATTCATACAGATTCCTCCTCTTCAAAAATAAATACTTCTTCAATGGTCATTCCGAAAAACCTTGCGATTTTGTGGGCCAGCAGAATGGACGGGTTGTACCGTCCGTTTTCCAGGGAACTGATGGTCTGTCGGGATACCCCCAGGGATTTTGCGAAGTCCTCCTGCAGGATGCCCCGCTCTTTTCGGATGGCTTCGATCCGGTTTTTCATGGCACACCTCCTATGTAAAGTTTGCTTTACGTTCATAGGTTAGCATAGAAATGCAGAAATGTCAAGTACACTTTACATTGTATTTTATAAATAAGTAGGGAACGGCCTTGTACCGCTCCCTACATTTGTGCTTATAGCATGGTGCCGTTGGCCAGGGAAGCCACCAGGGCATACATTTCCTTTTCACTGCGGACCTGTTGTGCCCGGTTCAGAACGGCCTGTTTCTGCGCTTCGGACAGATGGGCGTAGCGGGTCATGGCAGCGGTGTTGCCGGACATGGCCAGGCCGAACCCGATGGGAACTTGATTGAAATCCATAAGAAAACCTCCGTTATTGTTTGTAGGGGAGGCGTTTCGCCTCCTGCATAATTGACGAGCCTGATACGAAGCTGTCAAACTAGGGACAAAAGAATTTTGCGTTTTTCTGCGGTTTTTATGCGTTCATACAGAAAAACAGGCTTTGCTGCACTTCATCCACAAACCATAGACTTTTGTTGGGCTGTTCACCAGCACATGGATCTCCGCACCGATCAATTTTCCGTCCTGGATAATCGGTGAGCCGGACACGAGTGATTGTGAACAGCAATGCTTCTTGACATGAACGAACAAACCATATATTATTATATCAATGACATCTGCGGAGGGCGTATTTATGAACTTTAAAATAATGGACTTTAGTGAATTCCACAAAGACAATATTGCAATGACCAAAAAAGAGTGGGACAAAGCGAGTAGAAAAAGCGGAGCTATGGGCCTGACAAATGAGGGTGCGATGCAGGTCTATTGGGAGGGCATGGTCTGGACGGATGGATTTCCGGACTGCCTGAGGGGGCTCCCTATTGAAGAACAAATCGACCATTATGTTGTAAAAGAAAACTCCGAATACAGCAGTTCTTCTTACGGAGAAATTGACAAGACAAGGTTTCACTCCGGGAGCTTTATACCCTTAAAGGATTACAAACGCTTTAACGGTGTGATTGTGAAAGACGGTGTGGTCGTAGGCGCACTGGTTTCTGATTACTATGGTCGTGAGAAACCGCTTCATCCGGGGCGTTCCAAATGTCTTTACTGGAGTATCGATAGCGATGGAACCGGATCTTCTTCTGCGAATGTATACGTTCATATGTATTGTGTCCCGTTTGAACATAAATAAAAAGTTAGATACCCACACCGGTTTGGTGTGGGTATCGTTTTACTCTGCCGCGTCCAGCATATTTTCAATAAAAATGCCGTACCCGGTATCCGGGGAATTCACAAGCACATGAGTAACGGCGCCAACTTCCGTCCTGTATAATCGGCGAGCCGGACACGAGTGATTGGCATTAAGGACAACAGTTTTATCTATACACTACAATCTAACAGTTTATCCCCATTATTTCCAGAATTTCCGGTTCCAAACGGGATATACATTCAACAAGTGTTTCTTTCGTAATTCTACCTGGGTAATCGTTTTCCTCCACCAAAAGGACACCGTTGTTTTCGTAATACGCCCAAGCCTTAGGTAAACAGGAATCATGGACGAAGCAATAGTTCTCTTGTTCCTTTTCCCAAAGAGACGGTGAAACCAAATAGAATCGACTGTTGTATGGATAATTTGCACCAAAACCACTGCCGCCATGTATACCAACATATAAAACATGATATTTTTTATTGCCTAATGTTACAGTTACATTTCCATTGCCATTCATAAATGGAGTTCTCCTTTCAATATACTTGTCTTGATTGCATTACACCATTCAATAATAACACAGAACATGCAAAAACGACAGGGGCAATTCGCCCCTGTCATAAGTTTTATCCTGCCGCATTCAGCATGTTTTCAATAAAAATCCCATAACCCCGTGTAGGATCATTCACTAGGACATGGGTAACTGCACCCACAAGCTTTCCGCCCTGGATAATGGGACTGCCGCTCATTCCCTGGACGATACCGCCGGTGGTTTGGAGCAGGTCCGGGTCCGTGATCCGGATCAGCAGGTCCCGGCCGTCCTCCCGGGTGCCGGGATAGATTTTCACGATCTCCACAGAATAATCCCGGGGACCCTGGGCGCAGACCGTGGATCGGATGGTGGCGGGGCCGGTCCGGATCTGCGACCGGGGACAGACCTCCATGGCTTCTCCCGTCCAGCCCCGGCCGCAGGTGCCGAACAGCCCCCGGGGGGTGTTTTTTGTCAAACCGCCCACGGGCTCCGGCTCCGTGATGGCACCCAGAAGCTGGCCGGGATTTCCGGCTTTGCCCCGCCGGACTGACTGGACCCGGGCGGCGTAGGCACTGCCGCCGGTCATGGGTACCAGACTGCCGCCGCTTCCGTTGACTCCATGTCCCAGGGCGGCGAACTGTCCCGTCTCCGGATCGTACCAGGTGACGGTGCCGATGCCTGTGACACCCTGCCGCAGGTACAACCCCAGCTTGGGACCCTCAGCTGTTATGGCGGGACTGAACCGCAGGGTGTGTTCCTCCTTGCCCCGAACCACCGTCAGGGTCACAAGACCTTTGGAATGGTTCAGCGCCTCCTGGATGTCCCGGACCGTATGGACCGGCTGGCCATCCACGGCCCGGATCTCGTCGCCCACCTGAAGCCCCGCGTTCCGGGCGGCGGTGCCCAGCTCATCGTCAAAGGCGGCTACGGTGATCCGGTTTTCGTTCAGCTCCAGGCCCACCACCTGGCCCACGGGGATCAGCGTCTCGGCAAAAGCGGACAGGGGAATGCCGGACAGCAAAAATAAAAGCAATACGATTCGCGTTGCCATTCGTTTCATGATCTGCGCCCTCCTTTTTGTCTGCTTTCTTAATATGGCTTTTGACGGCGGATGTAACCGCAGTAAAAGTCGAAAATTCAGGGTAGACTTGGGGCTTTTGGAAAAGTATTGCGCATCCGGCGGAATTCCGTTATAATGAAAGGACCAAAGAAAACGAGGTGGCGTTTATGGAAAAAACTGTGAATTATGAAATGCTGGCAAAGGAGCTGGAAGCCCTGACCCGGGATATTCCCTATGAAACCGCCAACCTGGCCAACGCTTCCGCTCTGCTGTGGCAGACTCTGCCGGATATCAACTGGGCGGGCTTTTATAAAATGACTGACGGTAAGCTGGTGCTGGGCCCCTTCCAGGGTAAGCCCGCCTGCATCGTCATTCCTGTGGGCCGGGGTGTCTGCGGCACCGCCGTGGCGGAGGACCGGACCCAGCTTGTGTTTGATGTGCACCAATTCCCGGGCCACATCGCCTGCGACTGTGCCTCCAATTCGGAGATCGTGGTGCCCATCCATGTGGACGGAGAAATCTGGGGTGTTCTGGATATCGACAGCCCCACCGTGGGCCGCTTCACCGAAACAGACCGGGCGGGCCTGGAGCAGTTTGTGCTGGTCCTGGAACGTATGTTGGGAAATTGATACGGTTTTCGGAACAATGTTCCCAATATGTCATTCCGAGGGCACGGCAGTGCCCGTGGGAACCTCCAGCACCGCCCGAAGGGACAGGTTTTCCGATTAACATGGAACATCTACGATGGGGCACCTCTAAAAACTCCCCTTTTGGGCTTTGGGCGAATCTTTCGCCCCATAAATGCGTTTTGAAAACGCCACAATACACAAAGTATTCTGCCGTTTTCAAAACTTTTTCTGAGCCGAAATCTTCTGCCCAAATCAC
>JAFVWL010000048.1 GCA_017501695.1 Oscillospiraceae bacterium | reverse complement strand
CGCATCCGTTTTTCGGCCATGCTGCTGTTCTCTGCGCTGTGGATGACCTTCGCCTATTGCCCCATGGCTCACTGGGTCTGGGGCGGCGGCTGGATGGCCCGTCTTGGCGCGGTTGACTTTGCCGGAGGTGCGGTCGTCCACATGGCCTCTGCGGCGGCGGCCCTCGCCTGCGCCCATGCGCTCGGCGCTCGCATCGGCCTCGGCAAGACTCCTATGGCTCCCAACAATCTGCCCATGACCGTTTTCGGCGGAGGCCTGCTCTGGTTCGGCTGGTTCGGCTTCAATGCCGGCAGTGCGCTGGCGGCGGACGCTCTGGCCGGACATGCCTTTGTCACCACGCATCTGGCTACGGCTGGCGGTGTCCTCGGATGGATGCTGGTCGAACGGTGCCGGATTGGCAAGGTCACTACGCTCGGCACGGTTTCCGGTGCTCTGGCAGGTCTTGTAGCCATCACTCCTGCTGCCGGTTTCGTGGAGTTCATGCCTGCCCTGTTCATCGGCTTTATCGGTGGTGTCATCTGCTACGGCGGTATCCTGCTCAAGCATATCTTCGGCTACGACGATGCTCTTGATGTGGTGGGCATCCATGGCATCGGAGGCACCTGGGGAGCTCTTGCCACCGGCCTGTTCGCCTCGTCTGCCGTCAACGGCGTGGACGGCCTGTTCTACGGCAATCCTCATCAGGTCTGGGTACAGATCGTTTCCATCGCAGGAACATGGGTCTTCGTTTACGCGGTCAGCCGCATCATCCTGAAGGTCGTGGATCTCTGCATAGGTCTGCGCGTGGATGCGGATTCCGAACTCAGCGGCCTTGACCTCAGTCAGCATAACGAACGCGGCTACTCCATACAGCAGTAAAACAGACAGGAGCTTTCAGCATGAAAAAAATAGAGATCATCATCCGTCCTTCCAAGCTGGAAGAAGTGAAGCAAAGTCTTTCCGCTATCGGCATCCATGGCATGAATTACTGCGAGGTTCGAGGATTCGGGCGTCAGCTCGGCCATACTGAGGTGTACCGCGGCTTCACCTACGACGTGGACTGTCTG
This sequence comes from Oscillospiraceae bacterium, assembly GCA_017501695.1. GTDB lineage: Bacteria > Bacillota > Clostridia > Oscillospirales > Oscillospiraceae > Faecousia. The sequence continues at coordinate 8,773 of JAFVWL010000048.1, read as the reverse complement.
CCCAAAGTGAAAATTGATGTCGTCATCCACGATGAAGCCCTCGACAAGGTTCTGGAAGCCGTTTCCGTAGCCCGGACCGGAAACATCGGCGACGGCAAAATCTTCATCTACGATGTCATAGACGCCGTTCGCATCCGAACGGGTGAACGCGGTACTGACGCCTTGTAGAGTTATCCAGTTTTTGTGTCCTCCTCCCCTTGGATCGCCGGAAGTTCTCCCCTCTCCTGCTCCGGCGATCCGCCCCAAAGAATCTTCCCCTCTTCATGAAAGGAGCAGCTATGACCGCCCGTACTGAAGCAATCCAGCAGATAGCGCAAAGCCATTGCCCTCATCTTTCCCTGACATCAGAGATCGATTCCATTTACGGTTGTGACGTATTTTCTCTTGAAGTCCTTCAGAAGCGCCTTCCCAAGCCTGTTTTCAAAGCACTGAAGGCCACGATCAACAAGGGTGAACTGCTCGATTCCTCCATTGCCGATACGGTAGCCTGTGTGATGAAGGACTGGGCCATCGCCAAGGGCGCGACGCATTACACGCACTGGTTCCAGCCCATGACCGGTCTCACCGCAGAAAAGCACGACGCCTTCCTCTCCACAACAGGCGAGGGCAGGATGATCAATGAATTTTCGGGAAAGATGCTTATCTGCGGCGAACCGGATGCGTCCTCCTTCCCCTCGGGCGGCATACGCTCCACCTTCGAAGCCCGAGGCTATACGGCATGGGATCCCACGGTACCTGCTTTCGTCATAGGAACGACGCTCCATATCCCCACGCTCTTCTACAGCTATTCTGGCGAGGCTCTCGATCGCAAGATCCCTCTGCTGCGTTCCATTTCCGCGCTTTCGCGTCAGGCTTTGCGTATCCTGCGTCTTTTCGGCAACGAAAAGGCCACGTTCGTCAAACCTAACGTCGGCCCGGAACAGGAGTATTTTCTTGTCGATAGAAGGCTCGCCGTGCTTCGTCCGGATATCATGCTTGCCGGTCGCACGCTGACAGGTACGCCTCCAGCCAAGGGACAGGAGATGGAAGATCACTATTTCGGTTCCATCCCTGAGCGAGTCCTGGCCTTCATGCAGGACGTGGAACATGCGCTGTTCCGTCTCGGTATTCCGGCGAAGACTCGTCATAACGAAGTGGCTCCCGGACAGTTCGAGCTGGCACCTATTTATGAAGATGCCAATGCGGCGGTCGACCACAATATGATTATGATGAACCTCCTGCATCAGATCGCTCCCAAGCATGACTTCGTCTGCCTGCTTCACGAAAAGCCCTTTGCTGGAGTCAACGGCAGCGGCAAGCACAACAACTGGTCCATCAGCGATTCGGAAGGGAACAACCTGCTCGATCCGGGCTCCACGCCGCTGGATAATGCTCAGTTCCTTGTCTTTCTTGCGGCCGTTCTCCGCGCCGTACACAAGCATTCCGCAGTACTACGCCTGGGCACCGTGGGCGCAGGCAACGATCATCGTCTGGGCGCGAACGAAGCACCGCCCGCGATCATCTCCGTCTATCTCGGCGATATGCTGACAGATGTCCTCGATACCATCATGAACGGTGTGAAGCATGCCCCGGGGCGTACTTCCATGGAGATAGGCGTATCCCTGCTGCCGCCGCTTCCCGTGGATCTTTCTGATCGTAATCGTACCAGTCCGTTTGCCTTTACCGGCAACAAGTTCGAGTTCAGGGCCGTAGGCTCATCCCAGTCCATTTCTCCGGTGAATATCGCACTCAACACGGCCATGGCCTGCGCATTGGACGATATCGCCACCGAATTGGAAACGGCTGTGGCCGGTGGAGTGGCACTGAATACCGCGCTTCAGGAACTGCTTCCCCGTCTGTTCCGCGAACATCAGGCTGTAGTGTTCAACGGCAACGGATATTCTTCCGACTGGCCCGAGGAGGCCGCTCGACGGGGCCTGCCCAACCTTTCGACCACGGTGGAGGCTCTTGAGCATTACAGTTCCCCCGAAGTCATGGAAGTCTTCCTGCGGCAGAACGTGCTGACGGAACGCGAGATGCTTGCCCGTCAGGAGATACTGCTGGACAGCTACGCCAAGAGCGTGAGCATCGAAGGCGCTCTTCTACTCGACATGGTACGCACCAGAATTCTTCCTGCCGCCCTTGGTGAACAGACTAGGCTTGCCGATACGGTACTGAAAACGCGAAGCGCTCTTGGAGAAGCAGAAGCGGAAGAAGCCCATTTGGCCCAGCTTCGTGAGCACACGTCCGCTCTTTTCGTCACCCAGAAATCTCTTGAAAAAGCACTCGATTCCCAGCGCGTTGAAAAAGATGTTCATAACATGGCGCACATCGCCCGTGACGTGGTGCTCCCGGCGATGACAGCCTGCCGGGAACACTGCGACGCCTTGGAACGTATGGTCAGTGCCGCAGCATGGCCTTTGCCCTCCTATGCCGAACTGCTCTGGCTGCACTGATCTTGTTGTTTCAACGGTCCCTCGCCAATGACCGTTGAAAGGAGCGAGAGAAAAATGTCTCCTGCCTTCTTTTCTCTCACTCCGTTTCCTCCTGCCGCCCCGGGGCGACTTATGCCCTCCCGTCGCTCCGGGGCACCTCTTACTTGCATCGCATTTTCCCGGAATAAATATGAACGGTCTTTTCGAGCCTTATCGTGAACACGATGCCTGTGGTGTGGGTTTTGTGGCTCATCTTGACGGGATCCCTCGTCATGACGTGATCACCATGTCCCTCACAGCCATGGCCCGCATGGCCCATCGTGGCGGCGGCCAGGGCAAAAACGGCGATGGTGCCGGCATCCTTTTACCTCTGCCCCGAGAGTTCTTTCTCCGCCAGTGGCCTGTCCTGAAAAAACATCCGTCCCTGTGGGCTGTGGCTCAGCTCTTTCTCCCCCGGGATGAAAGAGCTACTTCGTTCTGCCTGCGACGTTTCCGGGAGATTTTCGCTTCCTGCGGACTCCTCGTCGAAGACGAGCGGGAAGTACCTGTATTCCCAGAAGTACTGGACGCCAGGGCGTATGAGACCTTGCCTGACCTGCGCCAGCTTCTTATCGTCCCAAGTTCTGTCGCGAGCGACGCGGAGGATCTGTCCGATCCGGACGGCTTGGAAACCCGTTTGTTTCTTGCCCGGCACATAGCCGAAAACAGCATTCAGGGTGAACTGAAGGAAAAGGGGCAGGATCCTCGCACCTTTTATGTCGCAAGCTGTTCCTGCCGGAGCATCGTATATAAAGGAATGCTGCCCGGTGCCCGGCTCGGCGAGTTTTATGCGGATCTCATAGAGCCGGACTGTGCCGCCTCCTTTGCGGTGTTCCATGAACGCTTTTCCACGAACACCCTGCCTTCATGGCCCTTGGCCCAACCCTTCCGAATGGCCGCACATAACGGGGAAATCAACACCCTGAGCGGAAACAGGACCCGCATGGGCATACGGGAAGCTGTACTGTCGTCTGACAGACTCGGCCCTCTGCTGAAGGAAGCCTTGCCCATCATCAGTCCATACACCTCAGATTCCGGTTCGCTGGACAATGTTCTGGAACTTCTTGTAAGGGCCGGATACAGCCTCACCCACGCTCTCATGATGATGATCCCCGAACCCTTCGGTTCGACGTTCGTCATGGGGGACAATAAACGCGCTTTCTACGAATATCACTCTGCGCTCATGGAACCGTGGGACGGCCCTACCTGCCTTGTTTTTACAGACGGCTGGAGCAAGGTCGGGGCCATGCTCGACCGTAACGGCTTGAGGCCCTGCCGCTGGAGCATGGACAGAAACGGGCTTGTCGTTCTCGGCTCTGAAAGCGGCATCGTCGATATCCCTGAGGATGCCGTCGTTCAGCACGGACAGCTTCGCCCTCGCTGCATGATACTGGCCGATATGGCCCGGCATCGCCTCGCTTCGGATGCCGAGATAAAGGGGCAGGTCGTACGTTCTCAGCCCTGGCGGAGATGGCTCCAGAAGCACAGCGTACGTCTGGAACATCTCAATGGCGGCACGACTGCCGAGCCGTCGAAATTCCCTCCTCTGGAGCGTCGGCTCCGCCATGCGGGGTGCGATGCGATATGGCAGAAGCGCATCCTCGTACCCATGACGAAAGATGCTCAGGAGCCGGTCTGCTCCATGGGTACGGATCAGCCTCTGGCCTGCCTGTCTCCTAATCCGCAGTCGCTTTTCCACTGGTTCAAACAGCGTTTTTCTCAGATAACCAATCCCCCCATCGACCCGTATCGAGAACAGCTTTCCATGTCGCTTATGGGTCACGCAGGGCGCGAAGGCAACCTTCTGATGCCTGAGCCGGAAAGCTGTGCCGCTCTCCGACTGCCGCATCCCTTTCTTACGGCAGAAGATATGCGCCGTATCCGCAATTCTGACAAAACGCTCGTCAAAGCGGTCACTCTCGACGCCACTTTTCCTGCCGGAGGAAATGGCGAGGATCTTCGTTCTTCCCTCGACAGACTTTTCAGCGAAGCCGAAACGGCGCTGAAGAGCGGTGCAACATTACTCGTCGTCAGTGATGCCGCCATGGACGAAAACCATGCTCCTATCCCTGCGCTTCTGGCCTGTTCCGGCCTGCATCACCACCTCATACGCTGCGGTCTTCGTCATGCCTGCGGCATCATCGCGGAAAGCGGCGAGGCCTGCGAAGTCATGCACATGGCACAGCTCATCGGCTACGGCGTGAACGCCGTCTATCCTCACGCCGCTCTGGAAGCTGTTCAGGGGCTGGCGCGGGAAGGAAAGATTTCCACGGAAGGGCATCCTCTCAGCGAAGAAAGCGCACAGGAACGGTATATCGGAGCCTTGAAGAAAGGTCTGCTCAAGGCTTTTGCACGCCTTGGCGTTTCGACGCTTCGTTCCTTCCTTGGTTCTCAGCCTTTCGAGGCCATAGGACTTTCTCAGAAGGTTATCGATCGGTATTTCACCGGGACCCCCTGCGGCATAGGGGGAATGGACCTGGACGTGCTGGCTCATGAGGCCTCTGATCGTCATGCCAAAGCGTGGGATCTGCCCTCGTACGTCCTCACGGAGGAAATCTCCGTATTCCATCAGTGGGACAGAGCTACGGTCGAAGCTCTCCATGACGCCGTACTTGGTGACAGACCGAAAGAAGAGGCGTGGCGTCATTTCGCGGAGCTCTGTCACAGCATCGACAGGCAGGGCTTCACTCTGCGCTCCCTTTTGAACGTCGTGCCGGACACTGGACGATCGCCAGTACCTCTTTCCCTGGTGGAATCCGCAGATTCTCTGCTTCGGCGTTTCGTCGGTGCGGCCATATCCTTCGGGGCCATCAGTGAGGAAGCTCACCGTACCATCGCCGAAGCCTGCAATGCCTGCGGGGCTCGTTCCAACTGCGGCGAAGGCGGAGAAGATCCGGCGCGTGTCGTTCCCTTGAAGGGGGCACAGGGCCTGCACGATTACCGTTCCCGCATCCGGCAGATCGCGTCGGGGCGTTTCGGCGTCACCGCAGAATATCTTGTCCATGCGGAAGAGATACAGATCAAAGCGGCACAAGGGGCAAAGCCCGGCGAGGGCGGTCAGCTCCCGGCATACAAAGTCACGGCAGAGATAGCGCGTGTGCGCGGGACTATGCCCGGAGTTTCTCTTGTTTCGCCTCCTCCTCATCATGACATCTATTCTATCGAAGACTTGGCACAGCTCATCTACGATCTGCGTACCCTGAATCCTGCGGCACGGATCTCTGTGAAGCTCGTCGCGGAAAGCGGCGTCGGTACCATTGCCGTAGGCGTGGCCAAAGCCGGAGCGGACAGTATCGTCATTTCCGGACACGACGGCGGCACCGGAGCAAGCCCTCACTCCGCTATCCACTACGTAGGCCTTCCCTGGGAACTCGGGCTGGCAGAAGTTCAGCAGGCCCTGAGCTTCAACGGTCTGCGTCAGCAGATAACCCTGCAAACGGACGGCCTGCTTCGAACGGGGCGCGACGTACTCATAGCCGCACTGCTGGGAGCAGAAGAATTTGCCTTCGGTACTGCTCTCATGGTGAGCATGGGCTGTGTCATGTGCCGGAACTGTATGAAAGGCCGCTGCCCGGCTGGCATCGCCACACAGGATAAGACCCTGCGCTGCCGCTTCAGAGGAAAACCTGTTCAGGTAGAACGCTTCCTGCGTTTTGTGGCCGAGGATCTCCGAAAGGAGCTGGCCGCACTGGGCTTTTTTTCACTCGATGAGGTCATCGGCAGGGCCGATCTCCTGCGCCGCAGAGAGGATTTGGAAGGCAAGGCTGCGCAGCTCGACTTCACCCGTATGCTTTTTGCTTCGAAAAAGTCGGAAGGCCGGAGACACACTCATGTGCTGGCCCACAGAGACCCGACCGAGCTGGAACAGGCGCTGGAAGAAGCCGCAGAGCTGGTTCTGAACGGTACGCGTCCCCGCATGTTCTTCGAAGGGGAACTGCGCAATACCGATCGTGCTGTCGGCAGCCGCCTTTCGGGGCAGATCGTCCGTCGTATCGGCGCTTCCGGTCTTCCCCCACACAGTCTGCGCCTGCGTCTGCACGGAAAGGCCGGACAGAGTCTTGGAGCCTTCCTCGCCCCGGGCATCACCCTCGAAGTGCAGGGCTGTGCGAATGATTATGCGGGCAAAGGACTTTCCGGCGGTATCCTTGTCGTGCGACCTGCCCGCAATGCGCGTCTTTCGGCCGCGGAACAGGCTGTAGCAGGCAATGTGGCGCTGTACGGTGCGACTTCCGGAGAAGCCTATTTCTGCGGACAGGCTGGCGAACGTTTCGCCGTACGCAATTCCGGAGCTGTCGCCGTGGTGGAAGGTGTTGGAGACCATGCCTGTGAATATATGACTGGCGGTACCGTCGTGGTACTGGGCCGCACCGGCTATAATTTTGCCGCTGGAATGAGCGGGGGCACGGCGTACGTCTATGACGCCGATGAACACTTCCAGAACCGGTGCAATATCGAAAGCGTCGATCTGGAATCCGTCTGGCAGGAGGACGACCGCGAACTTCTCCGCCGTCTTGTGGAACAGCATGCCGCCCATACAGAAAGTACGAAAGCGGCCTCCCTGCTGGCAAATTGGGATGCCGCCCTGCCTCTTTTCGTCAAGGTCATGCCGCTGGACTACAAGAACATGCTTCGGCGTCAGGCAGAATCTGCGGAAGACGCAGAAACGGCTTCTGCCACGGAAGAAGTGTTCCATACTCAGGGAGATGAACATCATGCGTGAGATACCTTTCATCAAAATGGAAGGCTGCGGCAATGATTATGTGTATCTCAATGGTTTTGACACGGCATTCCTTTCGGAAGGTGGCAGTGTTTTCGATACGGGAGAGATCGATATATCGGCTCTTGCTCAGGCCGTAAGCGACAGGCATTTCGGCATCGGCTCTGACGGACTCGTTCTCGTACTGCCGCCATCGTCTCCAGACAAAGCCGATGTGCGTATGCGTATGTTCAATGCCGACGGCACAGAAGCCGAAATGTGCGGCAACGCTTCCCGCTGTGTCGGCAGGCTGGCATGGCAGAACGGGCTGGTGAAGAGTCCCGTCATAAGGCTGGAGACCCGTGCGGGAAACAAGATCCTTCATGTCCTGAAGGAAAAGGATACACAAACTTCACTTGTTCGTGTGGATATGGGAAAGCCGGAACTTGCCCGCCAGCGTATCCCTGTCGTGCCTGAACCCACTGCGTCTGACAATAACGATCAGCCTTGCATAGAGCATCCCATTTATGCGGCAGGGCGTGAATGGAACATGACCTGCGTATCCATGGGGAATCCCCATGCCGTCATTTTTGTGGAAGACGCGGGCAGTCTCGACCTTCCTGTCATTGGCCCGCAGTTCGAGAATCATCCCTCTTTTCCCTGTCGGACAAATACAGAATTTGTTCAGATCGTCCGCCACGATCATGCCCGTATGCGCGTCTGGGAACGGGGAGCCGGAGAAACTCTGGCCTGCGGGACCGGGGCCTGTGCCGCGGCAGTTGCCTGTGTGCTGACAGGTCGAACGGGGAGGAATCTCCGTATGGAACTTCTGGGCGGAGAGCTCGATATCGAATGGAACAGCCGCTCAGACCATGTTTTCATGACTGGCCCGGCCAGAACGGTTTTCTCCGGCGTATTCCTTTTTGACTACAGCCAAACCGAAAGAGGTGAAGCATGATTCGCAGCAATGAACATTATGCCGGTCTGTCTGGCTCCTATCTTTTTGCCGCTGTAGCCGCCAAGGTACAGGCTCATAAGGAAAAGAGCCGTGCTCTCCCTGTCATAAGCCTTGGCATAGGTGATGTCACACAGCCTCTTGTTCCCACGGTCGTTTCCGCTCTGCACTCGGCTGTAGAAGAGATGGCGCAGGCTTCCTCCTTCCGAGGCTATGGGCCGGAACAGGGCTACGCCTTCCTGCGCGAAGCGGTGGCGGCGCATGACTATCGATCCCGGGGCATCGATATACGAGCTGAAGATATCTTTATCAGTGACGGCTCGAAATGTGACGTGGCAAACATACAGGAACTGTTTTCCCTCTCCTCACGAGTGGCGGTCACAGACCCCGTGTACCCTGTCTATGTCGACTCCAATGCCATGGCGGGCCGCGCCGGAACATGGAACGGGCAACGCTGGAGCGACCTCATCTATCTTCCCTGTACGGAAGAGAACGCCTTCGTTCCCGATTTTCCTGCGGTCGTCCCCGACGTCATCTACCTCTGCTACCCGAACAATCCGACAGGGACTGTTCTCAGCCGCGACGCTCTCGCGGGGTGGGTGGACTATGCCCGCCGTCACCACGCGCTCATCATCTATGATGCGGCCTATGAAGCGTTCATCCATGAGG
>JAFVWL010000047.1 GCA_017501695.1 Oscillospiraceae bacterium | reverse complement strand
CTATATTGATTACTATAACAACCGGCGTATCAAGGCAAGACTAAAGGGCTTGCCGCCTGCATTACACAGACAGCAAGCCCTCTCGGCAGCTTAAACAATTTGAGTTAGAAATATTTGTCTAACTTTTTGGGGTCACTTCAGCCCGGGGCGGTGCTTTTTCCCTTGCTTGTAGTTACGGCTTACTGATCAAATACGGATCAATGCTTTCCACCTGGTGGACACTGGCGATGATCTGCTCCATCACGTCCTCGGGCACCGAGTAATCGAACCGCAGATAGAACAGATAGTCTCCGTCGCTCCAATAGAAGTATTTCCGGCCGTAATCCGTATCCTCCGGGGACAGGATCAGGTAGCCATCCACCCCGCCCAGGGTCGCCGGGCCAAATTCGGACGGGCCGTTGGCATGGGCATACCGGTAGCTTCTTTCGTAGCCTTCCCGGGTGACCTGGTAGAACATGATCTCCTGGACCTCTCCGCCGGGAGCATCCCAGCCCAGGGTCAACACGCCGTACCGGCCATCCTGCTCCATGCCGTCGTAGGCATTCCCAAAGTACAGCCCGTATTCCTCCGGCAGTTCCGGGACATACCAGGTTTCGATTATCCGGGGCGCGTCAGGGTTCATTTCGATGTCCAGCGTGATCTTCTGGGACGCAAAGCCGTGGCTGGTTCCCGCCGCGTCCGTGGGGGTATACATATAGGCAGTATCCGTCACATCGCCGAACACTTCCCGGTAGGCGGTTCCCGCCAACACTGTGGTGGCCATCAGGACCATCACCACCGCCGCCACCAGAAGATTCCGCAGGAGACGGCTGGCTGATTTTCTGTTTTCCTGTTGATTCATAGGTCCCTCCAAATTCGTCGCATTGGAGGGCAGTTCGCCTTCACTTCGGGCCAATCGGCTTTCTTCCACCTGGCCGATAGCCAGAAACAGGTCCTCCCGCTTCATAGGTCATAGCCCTCCTTCAATAAGTAGTCCTTCAGCTTCATCCGGGTCCGGGACAGGACCCGCAGAACATTGTCGGGTTTCATGTCATACCGGCGGGCGATTTCCGCAGTGGGTTCCACATAGAAATACCGCCGCAGAAAAATATCCTGCTCCCGCTGTCCGATGGTGTCCAGGAATGACCGGATGGTCCGGGCCAGCTCCCGGGCGTTCAGCCGGGCATCGGCCCCCTCTCCGCCGGGAATGCAGTCCGCCAATTCCTCCAGAGCCAGGGTCACTTCTCCCCCGCCCCGTTTGGCGGCGCTGGCATCCCGCCACCGGGTAAAGGCCAGATTCCGGGTGATCTTCGCCAGGAACAGCCGCAGAAACGTGGGCCGTTGGGGCGGGATGGAATTCCACGCCCGGAGCCAGGTATCGTTGACCGCTTCCTCGGCATCCTGCTCGCAGGAAAGGATGCCTCTGGCCACGGATAGGCAGTAGGCGCCGTACTTTTTCTGTGCCTCATCCAGCGCCCGGTCATCCCGGGCAAAGAACAGATCCAGAATTTTTCCATCCTCCATTTGCATCCCTCCTTTTGTTATTTTGAAAGGCCTTTCTACTATACAAGACCCGGTCTGTGGCAATATCGGTCACGGATTCGGGAGTTTTCAAAAAAATCCCGGCACCTGGGTGCCGGGATTTTCAATTTATGTATTCCGATTCTGTCCCTTATAGCGTTTTTCCGTATTGCAGAACAGGAATACGGCGTAGCCGCTCACGGCCAGCCAGCCCCAGCCGCCGACGGTTCCGGCGGCAACCAGATTGACCACAAACCCCAGGATGCTGTACACCAGCATACCGATGGCGCAGCCCTTGCTCTTGCCCAGGTGCATACCCAGGGTCAAACCCAGGTAGATGGCCACATCCACCAGCGCAAAGGGGTTCAGAAGCGCCGTCAGACCCAGGATGCCGCACAGCACATAGCAACAGATAGCCGTGACCTTCAGATTCATATAGAAGCTCTCACCGGCGTACTGCTTGAAGAATTCCTGCCTGGTGATGCCCTCCGGGATGGTCTGGGCCGCCGGGGCCGGAGTCTCCCCGGTGACCACCGCGGGCGTGCCGCACATGGGGCAGAAATTGCCGCCGGCGCCGATGGTGGCTCCGCACTTGGGGCAACATTGAACGCTCGCCGTCTCCGGGTCAAAGGCAGGGTCCACCTGAGAGAGGATTGCCTCAACCTGTGCCACATGCTTTTTCAGAGGCTTCTTGGCAGCGACAGCCACAACGCCCTCCAGGTCCTGATCGCCACCGGCCACATCCACCCAGGCCTCCACCCGGATCTGAGTCCCCCGGTAGGTGACCTTGATGAAACTCGGAGCTAGCCAGAACCCCTTGCCCCGCTGGAAAACCTGTTCTCCATCCCGGAGCTTATACTCGAATTTCTCCCCGGTCAGGTACTGCCGGACCCGCTGGAAACTGACGGTCCGAGCCGCCACCATGGGCAGGTCTTTCACGTATCTTGCCATAAAGCGCCCTCTCTTTCTTTTATTTCATATTGAATCGGATGGTGGAGATCAGGATATCGCCGGCCACTACCCGGTCCTCGGCGGCGAAGCCCTGGGCGAAGTTGTCGGAGTACAGAATCTGGGCATTGGGCGGGAATTCGTCGTCCCCCTCCCACACCAGGATCCGCATCCGGTAATTGCCGGTGACCACAAATTCATAGCCCGCGTCGCCATGCTTTACAGACTCGGCACCCATTTTCTCACAAGCGGCCTTGAATGCCGTCACCCGGGTACCAAAGGTGAAGGCCGCCCGGGTCAGGCACCGGCCCGTGTAGGGCTTGATGTACATCTCGCCCCAGGGCATCTCCCGGAAGGTCTTCCACTCCCCGGTCCAGGCCACGGACTTCCCTTCCAGCAGGATCCGGAGCAGGAAGGTCTGGGTGGGCAGGGGCGGAATATTGCCGCCGTCCAGGGGACGGATGGCATACTCCGGGTGGGAAATGGCGAATTCCCGGCCAATCAGGTTTACATAAAATTCTTTACCGTCCCATTTCACACCGGTACGGGCCGCGGCTTCCGCAGGATCCAGCGCACGGAACCGCTCCTCGTAGTGGGCAAAAGGGACTTCTTCCTTGTGATTTTCGATTTGCATGATTTGCTCCTTAATTTCAATGTACCTATTATCACGTCATTGCGAGGCCGAAGGCCGTGGCAATCCCGTCAGGTTCTGAGCTTGTCCACGGGATTGCCACGCCAGTGTGAGCACTGGCTCGCAATGACGTGGATATTCATTCCTGGACGGAATTGGGGAACAGGGTCCGGTCCGTGTGGGGCAGGAAACAGGCCGCCACGAAGGAATCCATGTACCCGGGGTAGGTGGACAGCTCCAGATAGGTCATATTGGCCGCGACCTCCGCGCACTTAGTGATGGCCATGTCACTCATAACCAGGGCATAGGCACCGGTCAGGGAGGAATTGCCGATGTAGTGGAATTTCTCCAGCTCCACATCCGGGAACATACCGATGTTCACCGCGTTCTTCATGTTGATGCCGGAGCCGATGCCGCCGGCCACATACACCTTGTCGATGCACTCCACGGTCATGTCCACAGAGTTCAGCAGGGTATCGATGGCGGAGAAGATGGCGCCCTTGGCCCGGATGAAATTGTCGATGTCCACTTCGTTGATGGACACCTCCCGTCCGGTTTCGGACTCCTCCGGGAAGGCCAGCACGTACCGGCCCATGCCATGCGCATCCCGCAGGACCCGCTTGCCCTCCCGGGCGAACAGGCCACGGGCATTGATGATGCCGCAGCGGAACAGTTCAGAGATGATGTCGATGATACCGGAGCCGCAGATGCCTACCACCTTCTGGCCCGGGTCACCGATAACGGACAGGGTAGGCTCCATAGTAGTCTTGTCGATGGTGCAGGCCTCCACCGCGCCATCGGTGGCCCGCATGCCGCAGGAGATGTCGCCGCCCTCGAAAGCAGGACCGGCGGAACAGGCGCAGGACATAAGGAAATCCCGGTTGCCGAAGACAATTTCACCGTTGGTACCCAGGTCGATGAACAGGCTCATTTCTTCCTTGTCCCAGATACCGGAAGCCAGGGTGCCGGCGGTGATGTCTCCGCCCACATAGGAACCAATATTGGGGGCGATCACAACAGGGGCCAGGGGGTTGGCGGGGAGCTTCAGATCCGAAGCCAGCAGGCCCTCCCAGCTAAAGAAGCTGGGGATGTAGGGCTCCATACGCACCGGGTCCGCGTCCACACCCAGGAGCAGGTGGTTCATGGTAGTATTGGCACCGATGGACAGCCGCAGGATGCTCCGGGCAGAAATGCCCGCAGTGCGGCAGAGGTTGGCAATGATGGGGTTCAGGGTGTCCTTGATGATGGCATCCTGGAGCTTCTTCTGCCCGCCGGGGCGGGTGGACTCGATGATGCGGTTGATCACATCGGCACCGTAGCGGATCTGGCCGTTGCCGGAGGAGCCCTTAGCCAGGAGCTTGCCGGTTTCCAGGTCCGTCAGGACCATGGTAACGGTGGTGGTGCCGATGTCAATGGCACAGCCCACGATGGCCCGGTCTTCGGGGCCGCAGATATCCATGCACCAGAACTTGTCTGCGTCCCAACGGCCCTTGACGCAGACGTGGAAATCATGCTGCCGCAGGGTATGGGCCAGCTTGCTCATGACGGTGAAGGGGATATGGACCTGCTCCACCTCCTCGCAGCCCTTGATGGCCCAGGTCAGCCGCTCGTTGTCGGGCATGGTGTCCTCCAGACTGGGGGCGTCCATAACCACATCCAGGGCCTGGAAATCATTGGTGAATTCAATGCCGCTGGCGGCAAGGCCAGCCTTGGTATCCTCAAAGATGGCGATTTCCTTGGGAGAGCTCAGGTCCGCGGTCTTCATACGGCTCTGGTAGGCGCTGGCGATGTCCGGCACGAACACCGTGCAGTCCCCCAGGACCTTGGTGTTGCAGCTAAGCCGCCAGCCGGCTTCATATTCCTCGTCGGTGATGTGCCGGGAAGGGATGGATTCCACCTGGCCCTCCACCAGCTTCACGCGGCACTTGCCGCAGGAGCCGTTGCCGGAGCAGGGGGCATCGATGGCCACATTGGCCCGACGGGCCAGCTCCAGCAGGTTGTCACCGGCGTTGCATTCAATTTGAACAGGGCTTGCGCCCTCGATTTGGAAGGTTACTTTCATTTTTGGGGTTTCCTTTCGTGGAGATTACGAATGATGCTCCCAATCCCAGGGAGGCAGTTTCAGGTCCGGGCACCTGGCCCGCAGCAGGTCCAGCAGAACATCCCGGGAACCGACGGTATACGCGCCATGCAGGAGATGGATCTCCGCATAGCCACCGGCCCGCAGGACAAGAGATCGCTTAAAAAAGCGCGCATTGGTGATCTTCTCATAGGGCACGGTCATAGTGCTTCTGCCCCGGCTGCACACAATGTGCTCCTGTGTAAACGTAATTTTGTATTCCGGAAGTGTATTGTCATAAAACCAGCGATTGGCCTTCATGCTGTTTTTCACCAGCAGCACAGGCTGCAGCCATATGAATACTGTGACGACAATACAAAGCGTCAAAGTAAAAAGCAAGGAAAAATCCTGATAGAAAATCAGCGCCGGGATTGCCTGACACAAAACATAGAGAAAATACGCGGTAATGCAAATCCGAAAAACTTTCATCCTGGAATACTGAATCTCGAGCAGGGCTTTTTCATCCGTGATATATACATTTTCGACGATAGGCTCCATAGGTTTCGCTCCTTTCCGGACTTTTGGTAATCAGAAATTCGGGACGTGGACTTTTAGTTTCTGCCACATCGCCGTTTCACACAGGTATCGATATACTCACACACACCCTGAAAATTCCTTGTTACCTGGTTATTCGGAATCCGAATAACCATCAGGCCCCATTTATTCAGGTATTCCGTCCGGGTCTGATCCTTTATCTGCTCCGCAGGATTGTAATGCTGTGAACCATCCAGTTCTATGACCAACCCGGCATCGTGGCAATAGAAATCCACAATGTATTTGCCAATGACTTTTTGCCGCAGAAACCGAATTGAATAATCCCGCAGGAAATCATACCAAAGGTGTCTCTCCTCTTTTGTCATATTCTTTCGCAAAGCCTTGGCATTGGCTGTCAACGCAGGGTTATGCTTTCGATTCACGGGATCACCTCTCAGGTTTGCACCAGCAAAGGCCCCCTTGCCCAAAGGGGGCTGGCAAAAATCTCTGATTTTTGACTGGGGGATTCGCGGTACGCACTGCGAATTCGCCTAAGGGTTGGGCAAATTCGTTGCATCCCGCCGAGAATCCCTCCGACCCGGCTGACGCCGGCCCACCTCCCTTTGGCAAGGGAGGCTTGGGTGCTCCCGCACCAGCGGAGTTTTCCAAACAGGGCGGGGATTCCCCCGCCCTGCCGGTTTTTCAGGTTAGTTCACGGTCATTATCAAGCGGCAAAGGGCGAAGTTCGGAATATCGCCGGAGATTGCCACGCCGGTCTTCGGACCGGCGCGCAATGACACAGCCGACTTACATCAAAGGTTCCAGGCCCAGGACGGGATGGTTCTTCTCGGTCAGCCAGTTCAGCAGTTCCTCACAGTCACAGGTGACGGTTTCATCGGCAATATAGTCGGTAAAGTTCTCGATGCCATACAGCTCCATAGCGGTGGCGTTCAGCCGCTCGCCCACGTCGTCCTTCAGTTCCTTGGGCATCCACACGATTCTCTGGATGCCGCCCTCGGCGGAGACGAACTTCTTGGAGGAAATGAAGTGACGGCCATGGCCCATGTAGCCGGGGGTCTGGACACCGCCGCCGGTGCAGGAGGCCAGCTCGCCGAAGGTCATGCCTGCGGGGGTCATGCCCTTGAATTCCCGGTTGACCACGATGACGCCGTTGGACATGGGCTCGATGCCGCAGATGCATTCGAAGCAGCCACAGGAGGTCATGGGATCCTCCAGGATGGAGTACAGGGTCACAGTCTCAACCGCACCGTGGGTGGCTTCCATAATGGCCTTATCCACGGAGGCGAAGCGGCCGGTGCGCTCATCGGTGCAGCCTTCCTTCAGGATGGGCTGACAGGGACCGTTGGGATCCAGCTCGTTGGTAGCCTTGGCATCCAGCCAGGACACGGCGCCGCACAGGCCCAGACGCTCGGGGGTGACCACGCAGCAGTGGGCGGGGGCGAAGGACTGGCACAGGATGCAGGTGTAGTAGCGGTCCACAGCCTCGTCGGTCATGGAAGCCAGACGGTCGTCACGCTGGGTGTACCGGGGCATGGCGATCTCGTCCCGGAACTTACCGGCTTCGGCGGCATCGGTGATCAGCGTGATCTGGCACTTGTCCACAACCGCGTCGAACTCGTCCATGATCATGAAGTACAGGACCTCAGCGAAGTGCTTCAGGGTCAGACCGGCCTCAAAGGCAGCGTTGCTGACACGGACACGGACCTGGTTCCGCTGACCGGTGTGCATGACACCCTCCATGTAGTTGAACCAGGCGTGGAACTTCCGCTCAATGACGGACTCGAAGTCCACCTGCATCTTTTTGCCGGCAACTTCCACGTAAGTAGCCAGAGCCAGATCCTTGGCATCGGTCAGATCGGGACCCACGATGGTGATCTTGTGATCCTCGATCTCATGGAGCTCCCGCATGACCACCAGCTCGGCGGTGGGGTTCTTGGAGGACCACATTTCGTTGTGCATATCGGCCTTGCGGATGATCTCACCCTCGAAGGCAGCGGCAAAGGCCACAGGGATGGGCAGCTCCTTGACCTTGATCTTGATATTCCGCAGCTCCAGGGACTTCTTCACGGTGTCGGCATGGTCGCAGACGGACTCCAGAGCACCGGGAACCTGGTTCTCGCCCAGATCGATGTCCACCACCACGGGGAAGCCCAGGGCGATGGCGCCGGCACCGGCAGAGACCACCACGGCATCGATGGCACCGAAGGTATTGACGAAGGCGGGAACACGCTCGGCGGTGTACTTCAGCAGGCCAGCCAGATCCCCGGGCTGAACATTGCCGAAGATCAGAGCCGCACGGACTGCCACGGTAACAACATGGATGACGGAGGTCACATCATGGCCCAGGGGCACCACACGGTATTCAAGACCTGCCTTGACGCCGCCCTCGATGCACTGCTCAATGACATCGCCCACCAGGAAGGTCATAATGCCCTTGGACTGGTAGTCCTTGACCACATTGACCACATCGGCAGCGTTGTCAGCCTTGCCCAGGACCACGGCCACGCCGGGGATATCGCCGGTAACCAGGGGGACACCCAGGGAACGAATGATGGGGTCGGGCACGAAGCCGATGCCGGAGTCATTCTCATAAGGATTGGAGGATTCGGCCCACTTCAGGCCCTCGATGATTTCAGCACCCACAGCGGTGGCGAGGCCCGCGTTCAGGGCCTGGCCCAGGTCCTCCTGATTGGTGATCAGGCTCTTCAGGACACCCACACAGGGCACCAGGTCCCCCAGGGTCTTGACCTTCACGCCGGTGGCGGCGTAAATGGTGGGGAAGTAGTAGGCAGTATCGGGGAAGGCGATGGGATGGTCCGCGCCATGCTTTTCGATGGCCGCGTTGACAGCGCCCTCGGTCAGGCCCGCCACGGCATTGGAGCCGCCATAGATGAGATCAGTTAATACGCTCATGTTGTTTCCTCCCAAATAATATGTTATAGATTTATTTATATAGAGCCAGGTTGGCTGAATATACGGGTTTAGTTGTTGTCCAGACCTTTTCGGATTTCAGAAGCCTTATCCCGGAGCCGATTCTCTTCCCAAGAATCCGTGGTCTTAACATCCGCCGACACATCCACGGAAGTGGACCGTCGGTCACACACACTGCTGATATTCCGGAAGTAATTTCGGCAGTGCAACAGAAAAAGGGCAATCGCAGGCAGACAGAAGAGCAGACCCGCAGGCCAGATACCAGCCGTAAAGAACAGGGTAGCGATTATGGCGAAGAAAAGCGAACCCAGAAAACAAGCCGTGTCCATAAGCCACAGGCCCACATTTCCCTTGTACACACCAAATAGATCAACCAGCGGATCAATCACAAAATCCACGATCAATTCGATCATCGTCCACATAAACCGTCGCTCCTTTCTCTGGGTCTGGGGTCATCTCTACAAGGCTTCTCCTGGAGGAGAAGGCTTTGGGAGCAGTCATATCCCCCTCCCGGGCATACTACCCCACTTTCTGCTATTATCCTACAAATCGCACAAAAAGTCCATAGGCAAAATAAATAAAACTGGGAAAGCTTACACTTTCCCAGTTTGATATGCCAGACTTATTCGTCTTTTTTGGATTCTTTTCTCCAGCGGCTGTTGCGCCAGGAATCCAGGATCAGCAAAACCGCCGCCAGCAGGCCAAAAAACACGGACAGCACCGGAATCCCCGTGTACCAGAACCAGGCAGTGGCACCCACACAGGCCACCAGCAGCAGGGTCATCAGCAGGGCAAGGCCCGCGTTCTTCGCCCAGGCCTGGAAGGTAAACTTTCCCCGGAGGAAATCACAGATGGGGTCCACGATGAAAACGGAAATAAAATCCACAACTACGTCCATGGTCTTGGCCTCCTCTATATTTGAGCAAAATCCGGGAGGGAGGTGTCTCCCTCCCGGATCGTTTTACGGGATATGGTTTGCTGTGTGTGACTTAGACTTCCAGGTAGGAGTCGGAGTACAGCACGTGGTTCTTGAAGATATCGCAGGACTTGATGGTCTCCATCAGCCGCAGGTCGTTGGGGTTGACAATGGCGGAGGTCAGACCCTGCATCATGCACATGGCCACCAGAGCGGAGTCCATGATGGGACGGACGTGCTTGGGCGCGCCATTGGAGTTGTTGGACAGACCGCCGGTGGACTTCAGGCCCTTGTCGGAGAACATCTTGATGGCCTCCAGGACTTCCATCTGCTTGTCCTGCATACCCTTGACGACCAGGAACAGGGGGTCGAACCACAGGTCGTCGGAGGTCATGCCCAGGGACAGGCCGCGCTCCAGCATATTGTCGCAGTGGACCATACGCTCGTCGTTGTCCTTGGCGATGCCGTCAGCGGAGCACAGGGCGATACAGATGGCATCGTTGGCAGCGGCCAGGTCGATGTAGCCGATACGGGAGCCGGCGTCAGCGGAGTTGACGATGGGCTTGCCGTTGGTACGGTTGTAGACCTTGATACCGGCCTCGATGGCCTTCATGTTGGCGGTATCCAGAGCCAGAGGAACATTGTTGAAGTTCTCCTGCAGCAGCTTGACAGCCCACATCATACGCTCGGGACCGTCCTTCTCGGCAGGTCCGATGTTGACATCCAGGTAGGTGGCACCGGCCTTGATCTGCTCGGCGGCACGCTTCAGGATGGGCTCGGGATCCCGCTCGTCCATAGCCTTGCGGATGACGGGAGCGATGCAGTGGATTCGCTCGCCGATGGTGACGAAGGTCTTGGACTCGGGGTTGTGGCCCTTGTACTGGACGCCCATATCCACGATCTCGATCTTGGGAACCCGGGTCTGCAGCAGCTCCTCGAAGGACAGCTCCTTGACCTCTTCCACAACAGTACCGGCCTTGGCAGCGCGCTCGGCCTCGGCAGCCTTGGCGCCGGCCTCGTACTCCTTGTCCTTCATGTACTTGGGCAGCTGCACGGCCTCCAGAGGACCGACAACCACATTCCACTCAGGCAGCTTCTCCTGAATCTCGCCCTTCATAACGGCAACCTTGCCGGGGATGATCAGGGTGCGGTTCTTGATCTTACCCGCGATATCCAGCTCGTCGAAGGTCTTCTTGATGGTGGAGGAAGACAGCTTGCCGGCGGCCCAGGCAGTCAGAACGGACATACCGGAGGCATCGGTGATCACCAGGTTCACGGGCTGGCCGGAACGCTCCAGTTCGCCGGAAACCAGGAAGTAGGTCAGAGCGAAGTCCACGGTCAGAGCAACGGGGGCGTTCTCGTCGGCACCGTTGATGGGGTAGATCTTGGCTTCCACCTTCATGGGCTTCTGAGGATCGGTGAAGATGTTCTGACGCAGGCCGTACAGAGGCAGAGCCTGAGCGTAGGACATATGGGACATAACGATGATGGAAGCATACTTCTCCACGAACATGGCGGCCAGAGCGGTCTGCATCCGGTCGTCGCCCTTGGCGATCTTGGCCACGTTGACGATGGAGGGGTAGCCGAAGGTACGGTCCTCCTGCTTCAGGGCAGTGCGGCGGACGTTGACGGCGTTGGCCAGGGTCTCCTTGGCGGTGGCACCGGTGACATCCAGGATCAGGTTCTTGTTGCCCTTGCCTTCCAGCTTCTTGACGGTGTCGTACAGGTCGGAGATGTTGGAAGCCCAGACGCCCAGAGTCACACCGGCCTTGGTGGCCAGTTCATTCATGGCCTCCCAGTTGTCGGGAGTAGCGCCGTCCAGGATGCACTTCTTGCCGGCGACTTCCAGAGCGGCCTTGGCGCATTCCACATCCCAGCACTCCAGGATCAGGTGACGGCCGGTAGCGGCGGCCTTCTTGACCAGCTCGGCATAGACAGCGGGGTCGGACTGCTTGTTGGCCACATGGATGAACTCCACGTACATCCGCTCGCCGATACGCTCGTAATCGACCTTCGCAACCTCAGCCAGCTTCTCGTCGGCCTTGTCGGCGCAGTCGGTGCAGACGCAGACGGCGAACAGGTTCTTGTTGACCAGGGTCTTCTCGTGACGGAACAGGACAGTCTCGCCGCCCAGCTTGTAATCGCCAACGGAAATGGTCTTCATCAGGGGAGCAGTGGCGGAATTCAGGGTAGCCAGAGCTTCCTCAGAGAAGTAGGGGCACTTGTCCAGGGACACAGCACCCTGAGCCACCTTCATGCAGAATGCCATACAGGTGGGAGAGCCGCACTCCTTACAGTTCTTCTTAGGAGACAGCTTGAAAATATCAAGACCTTTCAGAGCCATTGTATGTATCCTCCTTCCAATCAGACGAGTTCCGTGATGAACTTCTTAACGGTAGCCACAGAAGCGGGGTGACGCAGCACGACAGCGTCAGCGCCGCCGGTCAGGTCAGCAGCGGCAGTGGCGATCTCCATGGAGATGGCGCGCTCCTCGCGGCAGCCCCAGGCGGGCTCGTCCTCTTCGGAAGCGGTGGACTCCTTCACGCCCCAGGTGTCGTTGCAGACAGCGGCCAGGATGGGCATCTGCAGATCAGCGTCGCCCTGAGCCAGAGCGGCCAGACGGATCCGGTCGAAGGTGGAAGCGGCGTACTCGTAGCCGTAGCCCACAGCGGCGGTGCCGATGTCCATGACCACGGAAGCGGGGTTGACGTTCAGGCCCTTCAGCATGATGTTCAGCTGCTTGGCCAGGTTGATGTCGTCGGCGGTCTCAGCGCCCACCTTCTGGCCGTTGGCCAGGGCGACGGAAGCACCGACGGTCTTGTAGTTCTCGTTCTTGGCGGACATGAACAGCACATTCTTGCCGGCCAGGGCCTCAGCCATGGCAGCCAGCAGTTCGCCGTCCTTCTCCACGTTCTTGCAGCCCACGACAACGATGGGCTTGGTGATGACTTCGGCCACAGCCTTGGCATCGGCGACACAGTCGGCCACGGAACGGTTCATGCCGTTGGGGTCAGCGCCGGGGAAGTTCAGGCAGATGAAGTCACAGCCTTCCAGAGTCTCAGCCTTCTTGGCGTAGTCAGCCATGGTGACACAGCCGGCATAGAACTCCTTCAGCTCGGGATAATCCCAGGAAGCGGCCAGGTCGGAGACCTCAACGCCGATCTTGGGAGCGTTTTCGATGGGTGCATCGAAGGTGTAGAAAGGCAGCACATTCTGGCCGCCGATGACGATTGCCTTGTCACCGGTGCCCAGGGTCACGGCGTTGACCTTGCCGCTGTAGGGTGCCGTCTTGGGTGCGAAAGACATAGAAAATATCCCCCTTATTTTTGATATAAAATTGATAATTGAAAATGGAAAATTGAAAATTTGGAAGCCGAAAAAGAAATCTTTTCAACTTTCAACTTTCAATTTTCAATTTTTACAGAATTAAAGACCGATGGTCTGCATGATGCCCTTCAGGGCCTGCTTCACAGGCTCGGTTTCGGGCAGCTTGGCGCTGGGCTGGCCGTCGCAGTCGCAGCGGTACACCGCGTCGCTGTGGGGCAGCACACCAAAGAGCTTCAGGCCGTGCTTTTCGATCTCGGCACGGACACCATCGTCCAGGACCCCATTGGGAGCCCGGTTGACGATCAGACCCATCTGGCCGGGATTCAGGCCCATCTCCTCCACCATTTCGGCGATCCGGGCCACGGCCTGGATACCCCGGCGGGAGCAATCGGAGATCAGCAGCATGGTATCCACATGGGGCAAGGTTCCCCGGGCCACATGCTCCAGACCCGCTTCGTTGTCCATGACGATATAGCGGTAATTCTTGGCGTACTTGTCCACCTGGGACTTCAGGACGCCGTTGACATAGCAGTAGCAACCCTTTCCCTGGGTGCGGCCCATGACCAGCATATCGAAATCGTCGTCCTCGATGAGGGCGGAATTGAACTTGAATTCGGCGTAGTCAGCCTTGGTCATACCCTTGGGGATGGTGCCCTTCAGCTCTGCCTGGGCCATCTCCTCCCGGATCTGCCCCAGGGAAGTCTCCACTTCCACGCCCAGGACCTCGTTGAGGTTGGAGTTGGCGTCGGCATCCACCACCAAGACGGGACCCTGGCGCTTCTTGCAAAGGTAATCGATCAGCATGCCGCAGGTGGTGGTCTTACCCACACCGCCCTTGCCGGCCACTGCGATGGTATGAGGCATAAGCAGGTTCTCCTTGTCGCTGGATTCCGGGTTTCAGGCAACGTATCGCCGCAGAAACCCATATTGATACGAATGTATCGTATCACAAACCCCCGGGAAATTCAACCACAATTTCAGCAAAAAAACGCTTTTCGGGGATTTGGTCGGTTCTTCTGTCATTTCACCGAAATCCGCCGGTTTTCGGTTCCCTCTTTTTTACATTTTTTCAGAAAAAACGGACTAGATTACCGAAAATATCTGTGCTATACTTATTAAGGAGTGTTATATCGATATAACGCTATCATTTATCGGATCCTTCCCGGCAGATCTGCCCCGGGATCCGTTGCGTTTTGATAATAATGAAGAAGGTGAGCAATTGGAAAACTATACCAAGTATGCCTTAAAGCCCGCTGAGGAGCTGGTCCGGCTGCTGGAAGGCCGGGACAACCTGTTTGTCCTCTCCTGCAACAAGTGTTACCGGGAGTTTGAGGCTGTCACCGCTCCTGAGCGGGACGAATTCCTGAAGCTGGCCGAAGACCAGGGCAAGACCGTCACCGGTACTGCCGCCATGGACTTTCTGTGCAACAAGACCCTGACTGCCAAGGCACTGGCGGACCTGATCCCCGCCGGCACCGAGTATGTGGCGGTCATCGCCTGCGGCCTGGGTATCCAGACTGTGGCGGATCTGGTGGAGCTGCCCGTCATCGCCCTGGCCGATTCCCGCAGCTACGGCGGTCATCACGGCATGGCTCTGACCCAGAAGAAGTGCGGGGCCTGCGCCCAGTGCTATCTGAACATCACCGGCGGCATCTGCCCCATCGTGGACTGCTCCAAGAGCCTTGTCAACGGTCAGTGCGGCGGTGCCAAGAACGGCAAGTGCGAGGTAGACCCCAACAAGGACTGCGCCTGGGAGAAGATCCAGCAGCGGCTGGCCCAGCAGGGCCGTCTGGAGGAGCTGAAGAACCAGCCCGTCCAGCTCCGTGACTGGTCCAAGGTCAACTTCAAGACCATCAACGACTATGTCAAGGCCATCCGGGCTGAACGGTTTGAGGGCTACTACGGCGGTGTCCATCCCACCGAGCGTGTGGGCGTCACTGAGCATCTGTCCCTGATCCGTTTCCCCGAGCCGGCCACCGCCGTCATTCCCCTGTCCATGCATGCCGGTGCCCCTGCCAACCCTGTGGTGCAGGTAGGCGACCAGGTGCAGGTGGGCCAGGTCATCGGCGAAGCCGCCGGCTTCATTTCCGCCCCGGTCCATTCCAGCATCAGCGGCAAGGTGGTCGCCATCGAGGAGCGTCCCCATGCCAGCCGCGGCAAGTGCCTGTCCGTGGTGATTGAAAATGACGGCAAGAACACGGTCCACGAATCCGTGAAGCCCGGTAAGCCTCTGGAGGAGCTGACCCCCGCGGAGATCGTGGAAGTGGTGAAGAAGGCCGGTATCGTGGGCATGGGCGGCGCAGGCTTCCCCACCTATGTGAAGCTGATGCCCAACAAGCCCATCGAGGCTGTCCTGCTCAACGGCTGTGAGTGTGAGCCCCTGCTGACCGCGGATCACCGGGTCCTGCTGGAGTATACCGATGAGATCATCCACGGTCTGAAGGCCATTATGAAGGCCGTCGATGCCCCCAAGGGTGTGATCGTCATTGAGGACAACAAGCTGGATGCCATTGCCCGGTTTGAAGCCAGACTGGCCGGGGAAGCCAACATCGAAGTGGTTGCCGCCCGGACCAAGTACCCCCAGGGCGCGGAAAAGATGCTGATCAAGCGGGTCCTGGGCCGGATGGTTCCCAGCGGCAAGCTGCCCGCCGATGTGGGTGCCGTGGTGTGCAACATTTCCACCGCCAAGGCCATTTCCGATGCCATTACCACCGGAATGCCCCTGATCGAGCGTGTGGTTACCGTCACCGGCGACTATATCGCCAGCCCCAAGAACTTCATCGCCAAGATTGGCACTAATGTGGCTGACCTGGTGGCTGCCTGCGGCGGCATCACCAACGCCGATGCCACCGTGAAGGCCGGCGGTCCCATGATGGGCTTTATCCAGACCACTCTGGAAACCCCCATTATGAAGGGCTCCAACGGCATCATCGCCATCAAGACCGACCACGCCGAACCCGTGGCGTGTATCCAGTGCGGCCGCTGCGTGGATGTGTGCCCCATGGAGCTGAAGCCCCTGTACTTCGCCAAGTACGCCGGTCTGGGCCAGCCCCAGCTTCTGAAGGAGCGCAACATCATGGACTGCATGGAATGCCGCTGTTGCGAGTATATCTGCTCCTCCAAAATCCCGCTGGTCACCTTGATTCGGATCGGCAAGAACGCTGTTAGGGGGATGAAATAATATGTTACTTACTAAATTCAAGGGCAAAGAGGCCCTGATTCCCCAGTTGAAGGGCAAGGTCTTCCTTGTGACCTGCCACGGCTGCAAGGAAGTCAATCTCTCCGGCGCGGAGCACGAGGCGGAGCTGCTGTTCAACGAAGCCCTGGCAAGCCAGCACATCAACGGTCTGCTGACCGCGGACTATATCTGCAATCCCGAATACCTCCAGGCCCGCTTTGAACGCTTTGCCGACCAGGTCCGGGAGGCGGACACCATTCTGGTGTTCTCCTGCGGTGTGGGTGTCCAGACCATCGCGGACGCCTTCCCCAACAAGCGTGTCATTGCCGCCAACGACACCTATCCCCTGCCCGGCTTCCAGGGCGTGACCCCCCTGGAGCATGACTGCAAGCAGTGCGGCCAGTGCTACCTGAACCTGACCGGCGGCATCTGCCCCATCACCGCTTGCTCCAAGAGCCTGATCAACGGCCAGTGCGGCGGTGCCAAGAACGGCAAGTGTGAAGTTGACCCCAACATGGAGTGCGGCTGGGAGCGGATCCAGAAGAAGCTGGCCCAGATCGGCCGGCTGGACGCCCTGAAGTGCCCCGTGCAGCTGCGCGACTACTCTGTGGACGCCAAGTCCGAATAATAGAAATGAGGAGTAACCTACAATGAGAATTACCGAATTGTTTGATAACGGTGAATTTGTAGTCACCGCCGAAGTCGGCCCTCCCAAGGGCATCCATGTGGATCACCTGGTAGAAGAAGCCAAGGAGCACCTGAGCGGCATCACCGCCGTCAATGTCACCGACAACCAGTCCTCCGTCATGCGTATGGGCAGCCTGCCCACCTGCGTCCTGCTGAAGAACGCCGGTCTGACGCCCATTCTGCAGCTGACCTGCCGGGACCGGAACCGTATCGCCCTGCAGTCCGAGCTGCTGGGTGCCGCCGCCCTGGGCATCGACAACATCCTGTGCCTCACCGGCGACCACACCCGCATGGGTGACCACCCCGGTGCCAAGCCCGTGTTCGACCTGGACTCCGTTTCCCTGCTGCACACTGTGTGCCAGTTGGAGAAGGGTGTGGACCTGGCCGGCAACCCCCTGGTGGGCGAAGCTCCCAAGTTTGCCAAGGGTGCCGTTGTGTCCCCCTGCTCCGACTCCGTAGACGCACAGCTTGCCAAGATGGAGCGGAAGGTTATGGCAGGTGCCGAGTATTTCCAGACCCAGGCCGTCTTCGATTCTGAAAAGTTCATTCAGTTTATGGAGCAGGCCAAGCAGTTTGGCAAGCCCGTGCAGTTGGGCGTGATCATCCCCAAGTCCGCAGGCATGGCCAAGTTCATGAACAAGAACGTGGCCGGTGTCCATGTTCCCCAGTGGATGATCGATGAGCTGGCTGCCGACAAGGAAAAGGCCAAGGCCGGCATCACCGGCGTGGAGCTGGCTGCCAAGGTCATCAAGGAGTGCCGTCCCTACTGCCAGGGTCTGCACATCATGGCCCTGGGCTGGGAAGCCAAGGTGCCTGAGCTGCTGAAGCTGGCCGGCATCTGAGCCTTGACAGCCGGGAATCCGGCTGATATACTGGGTTCAGAATTCAGAACGCAAGGGAGGTTCTTCCATGAAGGGCAAAGGTCAGATCATCTTAGCCATCCTGCTGTCTGTGGCCGTTCTGGGCTACACGGTTTATAACTACGTCAATGGACGTACCGATCTGTGGATTATGATGTCCGCGTTTCTGATTGTTGGCCTGCCCCTGATCAACTCCATCCGGCTCCTCATCGAAGAGATCCGCAAGAAATCATAACCACCACTAAAGTGGTGGTTTGCACAGACCCTAGAAGGGTCATTACAGGCTTAACCCCTAAAGGGGCACTGAATAGTTTGGCACCGCATTACACTCACAGGCCGCCGCTAAAGCGGCCTGTTTTTATGCCTACTTATTCTTGCTACCCGTAAACGGGTCTATGTATTCCTTCATCGTCATCTGATCCATCATTTCATCTTCTACTAATTGATTGCGAATATATTCCTCTATTGCCTTCTTGTTCTTTCCTACCGTGTCTACATAGTAGCCACGGCACCAGAAGTGTCGGCTTCCATATTTGTATTTGAGATTTGAATGACGGTCGAATATCATTAACGTACTTTTCCCCTTGAGATATCCCATAAACTGTGATACACTTAGGTGCGGCGGTATGCTGACGAGCATGTGGATATGATCCACACATGCTTCCGCTTCGATTATCTCCACCTTCTTCTCTTCGCACAGTTTTCGCAGTATCTGTCCTATATCTGCCTTTAACTGTCCGTATATCACTTTCCTCCTGAATTTCGGGGCGAATACGATATGGTACTGACATCTCCATGTCGAATGCGCGCTGTGATTTACTGTGCTTTTCTCCATGTTAATAACCTCCTTTGATCTTTGGTAATCCGGTCGCCAAACCTTTACCATACTATCATCGGAGGTTATTTTTTCATATACTAAAGTTTTTATTTCCTCCCGGTAGAACCGGGGGTTTATTTGGCTTAAGCCGCCAAACGAAAGCGGCTCTCCGATTGGGGGAGCCGCTTTCGTTTTCTTGGGAATCTATAAGAGAGGTAAAATAATTGCATTAGGGTTGATTGCCTGAACCATTGCGGCATCCGCTGCAGCCGGCGCAATTTCCGGAGCAGGTTTTACTGTCGGGACAGCCGATGCATTGCACTCCGCGCCGTTTTTCTTTTCGGATGTACCAAACTGCAAGGCCGACAATCAGTGCAACAATCGCAATTACGATGATGTTATCCATAAAACTGCTCCTTTTGGAAATCACTTCTTCAATGCGTACTCAGCAGCCAGAGATTTGTTGGTCTTGTTGATCAGATAAGCGATCACAGCCACAATGGCGGCGACCACGATCAGACCGGGCAGGAAGCCTGCACCGACAGAGCCGGTGGTGATCAGGGTACCGAATGGTGGTTTTACCGGAGTTGGGATTGCCCGCGAAAGCAATTCTCATGGTTGGATTCCTCCTTAATAATAACAGACAAATCTGTGAAATTATATATTCTTGTTAGCGGTTGCTAACATATAGGTAAAAGGCAATCAGCGGACTGCCCCTCGCGTTTCACCGTCAAACGATGATCGCTTCTGCCAACTGATTGTCAATGTTGTATCTGCCGTCCTTAATAGAAACTGTGCAGCCGCCTTTTCTGCGGGATACCACAGTCACCGGTTCACCGCTGTAACAGCCCAGGGAAAACAGAAACGCATTGAGTTCTTCGTCATCAGTTTCGATCCGCTGAATGATGTACTCCTTGCCTTCTTCTGCAACGGATAAATTCATTTGTTTCACCTGACCTACGAATTTATAATGAAGGTAGTTTGCTGCAGCTAGCTGCTTTGCAAATAATATATGTTAGCGGTCGCTAACTGCCACAGTATAATAGCTCCGGAGGAAGCATTTGTCAATCCCTTTTATGAACAATCTTTGAGATTTTTCTCCCCTTGAAATTTAAGAAAAGTCGTGATAGAATTAGCTAAAGCTAATTTTTGGAGGATTTTCCATGTCTATGCACGAATCTGCCGAGATGTATCTCGAAACCATATATACGCTCTCTTTGAACAGCACCT
>JAFVWL010000046.1 GCA_017501695.1 Oscillospiraceae bacterium | reverse complement strand
CAAAGGCCTTTTTGCTAATCGCAATTAGCAAAAAGGCCGCACATTTTTTCTCCTTTGTCAAGCATTATTTCTAAAATTGTTACGAAAAAGCTGGATCTCTCATTTCTGTGAGATCCAGCTTTTCTTAACTTAATGACATTGAGCGCGTTGGTCAGGGTTTGGCGGCTGCCCCGCATGCCGCCTCCGGCAAAGTAGGAGATGTATATGGGCAGCATAGGCAGCAGGCAGGGGGAGATGAAGGTGATGATGCCTTCCAAAAAAGCAATCAGGTATTGCATAGCTTGCTCCTTAAATAAACAGGTCCAGGAGCCAGGGGAGCTTCCACTGGTCCAGGTTAATATAGTCTGGCTTGAGAACCTCCGGCGTATCCGTAAATTCCGCCTGAACGGTCACGTCGCTGACCAGCTCCAGATTCATGTCCTTCAGAAAATCCGGCAGGGTCAGAAGCTGGAAGAAATCGTGGAGCCCGGAAACGGTGCAGCGAACCGTTCCATCCGTCCGCTCCAGGATGCCGCTGGTGCCGGCGGTGTATTCCTTACCTCCTGCCCGCTTCACCAGGTCCAGGGTCAGCAGGCCGCTGCCTTCGTCCCAGCGAGTGGACAGGGCGGTCTCCGTCCGGACATTGTCTTCCATGTGGACCAGGTTCAAGCCGTAAGCGCAGGTGCTGCCGTCGGCGGTGACGGTATAGGTGTCGGAGGTGATGGCGCCGGCCTTTTCCTGTTCCAGGGTGAGGGTCCAGATGCCCTGTCCGGGGTCCTGGCCCAGATTGACAGCCAGCAGCTCACGGTCGGGTATGGGCAGGGTACCGTTGTTTTCGGCGAAGGTCCAGTTCAGGTCAAGAGCCACCAGGTTCCCGTTCTGAATGTAGCCCGTAAAGGTTACGGTGCCCTGGGTATGATCCCGGTAATACTCCAGCTTTTCCTGGAGGGCAGGGACCTTCTCTGCTTCGCTGTCGGAATACAGGGAACTGGCCAGCAACACATTGGAACTGACGGTTTTCAGCGCTTCCAGGAACATGCTGGCCGCATACCGGCTGTCCATCCGGGTGGTGATAAAATCCACAGTCTTTGTGCCGCTGCCCATCATCAGATCCATCTGACCGCTCTCAAATTCCAGCTCTCCAAGATAGGCCAGCATTGTTTTTGCCCAGTCGGGGGCTTCGATATCCGGCAGCTCCAAACCGGCCTGCCGTGCCGTTTCGCTGGGATAGATGCTGTCCAGATAGGCTACATAGTCGTGGAACCGGGCCAGATTTTCCGCACTGACGGTCTGGGCAAAGCCGGTCTTTTCCAGGTCCGCGGCGAAGGTGTCAAAGGTGACCCCGTAGTAATTCCCACCGGTCAGCAGATCCGCGGAGAATGCGGCGCAGTTGGCGTCCAGATAGGTGCTGCAGCCCGTGCGCAGGCCCAGGGCGGCGACCTCGTAGGAGGAGCATTGCCGCCGGTTGGCCGGGTCCGAATCAGACCGCAGGGTATAGGACATTTTGGACAGCAGACCTCCGGCGGAGATCTCCACATCCATGGATCCATTCATCACATAACTGCTGGCCTGCATCACGCAGTCCGCCAGGGGCGAGCGGAGCCGGTCCGTGACCTGGCCCAGGCTGTTGACGGCGGCGACGGTCAGGGCCATACCGGGGAAGAACCGTACCAGAATGGGCTGCCACAGCAGCACAACGGCGATACAAAGGCACAGCAGCACCGCCACCACTATGATCCACAGTGGGAACCGCTGCCCCCTGGGCTTTGTTAGATCCTGTTTTGCGTTTACCATTTGTTCTCCACCTTTTCCGCAAAGCCCAGCAGATCCTTCACCTGGACCACCGTGCCGTCATCCAGGGTGGCGGTGCCGGAGAACAGGCCGAAGACCTGGTTCTGGTCGCTCTTGAGGACCTTGAAATCTGTGTTGGAAGCCCGGTTTAGGATGGGCCGGAAGTCCATTTCGAACCGTCCGTCATCGCTGGTGAACGTCCAGGGGGCCAGGAAATCGTCCTTACCTTCCTTCTGGGGAATATGGAAGGTGACCTGGCTCAGCTTGTGGGCCTTGCCGTTATGGAACAGCATATTTTCGCTGGCGGCGGAGGTGTCGCCGAAGCCGTAGCCGATATTGAAGCCGAAATCCACCCCGTCCACCAGGCCGGAAGCGCTGCCCCAGTACCAGGTGTTGTGATAGGTCCACACACCCCGGCCCCAGTCCAGAACGCCGAAGCTGTCAGCAGGGGAGAAGGTGTATTTCTCATTACCGATGGTCACGGTGCCCTCTGCCCGCATGCAGTTGATCTTCTGATTGTAATAGAAGTGGCCTTCCTTTTCAAAGGGGGTGCAGATGACCATGGATTCCTTAGGCTCCCGGGTCAGGGTCACATGGATGTCAATGGGCTGTCCGTCCTTGAAATCCTCCATGTGGGCCTCCAGCACACGCTTGCCTCCGGCCACGGTGAAGGTCATGGAATAGCCCTTGCCGTTGATTTTGGAAATGCCGGATTCAGAGGTCTCGGGCAGGCCGGTTTTTCCCATGGGGAAGATACGCATGGGGCTCTTTGTGATCTCCCAGGGCTCGTCCCCGAAGGACAGGAAGGAGATGGAGTCCAGGCCCATGTAGCTGTTGTCCGCGATGGTCAGGGCGATGCCGAACTCCCAGTTGCCCACATAGTAGTAATCCCATTCCTTAAGCCGGGCGAAGCCACCCTTGACCTTGGTGCGGTCATAGATGGGCAGCAGGCGCTTGGCAAACCCCGCCTGGGTCAGGTTGCCGTTCTCGTCCAGAAGAGGAATGATATCGGTAATTTCGTGCTGCATAATAATACCTCCAAAAAGTGGAAAATTAGTGGTCATTGATTTCAAAAAAACAGAACATTCCAACTCCAGGAATGTTCTGTTTTTTGTCGTGGTGTATTCTGATGGACAATCGTGCGAATTAGCCTAAAATTTGCTTTTCAAGACGGAAGTAATCGATCTCCTCAATATCACCCCAACCACCCACATATCCGCAATCCCGGCAGTTGGCATAGAAGTGGGTAGCCGGGTCTTCAAACAGGAACAGATGGCTCTCCGTGAAAACGCCAACCGCCTTGCCGTCCCGAAGAACCATCCATTCCGTGCAAACCGGGAGGGGGAGATGGTTTTCCATTTTGCGGGCATCTATTCCGTTATCAGAACGGGCACAGCATATCCATTCCGTGCTATAAGTTATGATCCAAATTGCAGTTGCCTGAACGGCCAACTTGGCTTCCTGATCCGTAAACTCTCGTTGTTCCAACAAATACTGTCCGTTAGCAGTGATCGTTGTATCAGAAGGAGCATCTACTAAAAAATAACCGTTCATATTCATGATTCCTTCCCATATGGATTGTCTGGAGACTGTATAATCGTCGCGGGTTGAAGCGCGGTCGCGGAAAACATGATGCCAACGGATACAAAGGCTTTGGCATAATGTTTGTTGACGGTGTGGCACCCCCGGCGAGACTCGAACTCACTACCTTACGCTTAGGAGGCGTACGCTCTATCCAGGTGAGCTACGGGGGCGTATAACAAAATAATTGTACCCAAAAAAAGAAAGCCTGTCAACGGTAATCCGGCACATTTTTCTTCCCTCCGGGCATATAATATCCCGTATGTCAAGGAAAGGAGCGGTGTGCCATGCGGGAGACAGACGATCCCAATGCCGATCTGGAGGACCTGATCTTCGATGAGGAGAGCGGCGGACCCAGCGAAAGATGAAGGACCGGGCGTAAAAGCCTGGTTTTTTCTGCTTTCGGGGCTTTACATATGGACTTTTTTCGGATATAATATATCGAACTATGCGAAAAAATCAGAAATGAGTGTAAATATATGAATATTGAATTTGATACCTATAAGCAGAAGCTGAATGAAGTGAAGCCTGCCCTGGATGCCCTGGCCGATTCTTTGAATCTGGAGGGCTGCCGCAACGAGCTGGAGCGGCTCCACGCTATGCAGGAGGCTCCCGGTTTCTGGGACAATCCTGAAAAGAGCCAGCAGGTGGTGGTCAAGACCCGCCATATGGAGCAGAAGATCGAAAAATACACTGCCATGTGCGCGGCTTGGGAGGACCTGATGACCATCTGCGAGATGGCCGCCGAGGAGGATGACGACTCCATGCTGCCCGAGCTGAAGGACGGCTTCCAGCAGCTTGCCGACGATATGGAGCGCTGCCGCCTGGAGACCCTGCTCACCGGCAACTACGACAAGAACAACGCCCTGGTCAGCTTCCAGGCCGGTGCCGGCGGCACCGAGGCCCAGGACTGGTGCCAGATGCTCTACCGGATGTACACCCGCTGGGCCGAAGCCCATGGCTTTAACTACAAGATCCTGGACTACCAGGAGGGTGAAGAAGCGGGCCTGAAGTCTGCGGATATCGTCATCGAGGGCGAGAATGCCTATGGCTTCCTGAAGGGTGAGAACGGTGTCCACCGCCTGGTCCGGGTGTCTCCTTTTGATGCCAACGCCAGACGTCAGACCTCCTTCTCCGCCGTGGAAGTGATCCCCGAGATCGAGGACGATTCCAACGATGTGGACATCCGTCCCGAGGATTACGAAATGCAGGTCTTCCGCTCCTCCGGTGCCGGCGGTCAGCACATCAACAAGACCTCCTCCGCCGTCCGTCTGATCCACAAGGCTACGGGCATCGTGGTGTCCTGCCAGACCGAACGGAGCCAGTTCCAGAACAAGGAGACCTGTCTGCGGATGCTGCGGTCCAAGCTGGTGGAGATCAAGGAGCGGGAGCATCTGGAAAAGATTTCCGACATTAAGGGCGTTCAGAAGAAGATCGAGTGGGGCAGCCAGATCCGCAACTATGTGTTCATGCCCTATACCCTGGTCAAGGATACCCGCACCGGCTGCGAGACCTCCAATGTCAACGCGGTGATGGACGGTGCCCTGGATCCTTTCATTAACGCTTACCTGACCTGCCTGGCTACCGGCAACTGGGTGACCAAGTAATTTCGGTAAAAATTTACGAAAATACTTGCATTTTTGTTCGTCTCATGCTATACTGTATGGGCTGTTGTTAAAAACACGCGTTGCGTGATCGAATTTTTGATTCGCTGCCGATGCCAAATCGGAGGGAGGTAAACGAAGATGGAGATTGTTAAGATCATTTTGATCGTTCTGGAGTGTGTGGCCAGCCTGGTCCTGATCGCCGCTGTTCTGATCCAGTCCGGCAAGGAGGCCGGCCTGTCCGGTGCTCTGGCCGGCAATGCCGAGACCTACATGAGCAAGAACCACCTGGGCGGTTGGGATAAGAAGATCGCTTCCTGGACCAAGTGGATCGCTCTGGTCTGGATCCTGCTGACCCTGTTCCTGAGCATGATCTAAGTAACATAAAAGACCACGGACTTCGGTTCTGTGGTCTTTTTATTTGCTTTTTTCGTTCCAACCTGAGGTTGGATTAGAAAAAGCTAAGATTCAACCAATACTTGGTTGCTATTTTTGTCCCATCGTGCTAACGTTTTATCAGCGGCCGCAAGATAAACGATTGGAGGATGAATATATGACGATGGGAAATATCATTGCCCGGTGCCGGAAGGACCGGAAACTGACCCAGGAGGCCCTGGCTCAAATGCTGGAGGTGTCCAATCAGGCTGTCAGTAAATGGGAATCGGACCAGTGCTGTCCGGATATCCAGCTTTTGCCCCGGCTTGCGGATCTTTTCGAAATCTCTCTGGACGAACTGTTTGGCCGGGAGCCGCATAAGAAACCGCAGATGGAACCTGCCGGTAATTTGCCCTGGGCCGATGACAGTATTCTGCGGGCGGTTCTGTTCCAGGGACATAAGGTTGTTGAAAACTGTGAACGGGCCAGAGAAATCGTTTTTACCTACGAAGGCCCTGCACTGGACATTCAATCCGCGTTTTCCGTCCACTGTCAGGCTGTGGAGGGTGATGTGACGGCAGGGGGTTCCGTTAGCTGTGAATCTGTGGACGGCAATGTTCAGGCCGGAGGAAATGTTTCCTGCTGCGATGTGGATGGTGATGTCACTGCCGGTGGGACGGTTAATTGTGCCTGTGTTTCCGGAGATGTTCACTCAGGGGGCAATACGAATTGTGCCGGAGTTGAGGGCGATGTGGATGCCGGAGGAAATGTCCAGTGCGGGGATGTTTCCGGATGTGTGGATGCGGGTGCCTGTGTAACCTGCGGAGATGTAGAAGGCGATGTGGAGGCAGGAAGGGATGTTCACTGCCGGAATGTCTCCGGAGATATCGATGCCGGCAACAATGTGGAATGCGGCCCGGTGGAAGGCGATATCAATGCCGATGGGATTGTGACAATCCGCAAATAAAAAGAAATCAGCGGCCCTCCGTTGCGGAGGGCCGCCGTATTATTCAGAAAAAGCGCAGAGCAAGATAATACAGAATCAGGCACTGGACTGCCAGAATGGCGGGCATTCCCAGGGTGAAGCTCATGTGCTTCGTTTTGTGTCGGAATAGGTACATTCCCATCAGGCACCCCAGACTTCCGCCCAGGACGGCGGTGAGAAACAGGGTCCGTTCCGGGATCCGCCACCGATTCTTTTGGGATTTTTTCTTGTCAACAAGCATAAGCAGCAGTCCAAGCGCATTGACTGCAAACAGGTAGATGATGAAACCGGTCATTGGAAAAAACCTTTCGGGAGGATTGGGTATGAAAAAACTGTGGAGCGTATTGGTGATGGCGCTGCTGCTGTCCGGCTGTGCCGAAGCGCCGGTGTATGAGTCGATGGGGGATGTGTACCAGGTCATGGCGCCCCAAGCGGCAAAGCTGACCCTGGAGCTTCCCCGGGAGGCGGCGTTGCTGACCATGAACAGTGATGCCGGGGACCTCTATTTCTGCGACGGCTATATCCTGACGGTCCAGACTCTGGCGGGCGGGGATCTGGACCGGTCCCTGCGGACCCTGACGGGCTATGGACGGGATATGCTGACCCTGCTGGAAACCCGCCATCCGGACGGTATCCGTTGGGAGTGCGTCTGGACCGGTGCCGGGGAAGGGGGAGACCAGGTGGGTAGGCTTTTGCTGATGGATGATGGAAACTGCCACTATGCCGTGACAGTGATGGCTCCGGCGTCGGAGGCAGGGGCGCTTCGTCTGACTTGGGATACCCTGTTTGCCTCTGTCAGTCTTGACCGTACTGCTGCATGACCTCCCGGCAAAGCTTCACGCATTCTTCCGCCACTGCGGCAGGATAGAGAATCTTGGCCTTGGTGCCGAAGCCGATGACCCAGCTCAGGAACATGGGGGAAACGGCCACCCGGACAGTGAAGTTGAAATGCTCATCTCCGTCGGGGATCAGCATGGTGTCCGGCCCGAACCGGTCGATGACGGCGTTGGTCAGGCTCAGGTGGAACCGGAGCTTTACATCCTTTGCTTCGCCGGAGTACATCTGGAACAGACGGCTGGCGTGGTCCGTCAGGGCCTTGCCTGTGAGCTCCGGGCAGGGGACCCGGGTTTCCGCTGCCAGCTTGATGTCCAGCATCCGGTCCACCCGGTAGGAGGTGACACCGTGACGCTCCGACCAGGCCAGCAGATAGCAGTTTTCATTGCTCTGGCACAGACCGTAGGGGCTGGCCAGATATTCCCGCTCCCGGAAGCTTCGCTGGCCCTTCAGGTCCCAGTCAAAGTAGCGGAAAGTGATCTGCCGGTTCTGGGTGATGGCTTCCTGAATGGCATCTACGTTGTAATAGATCGTCTCATTCATACTCTTGACCCGGCGCTCCACCAGCATATTCCGCTTCAGCAGCCGGGAGTCTTCCTCGTTGCATTCCCGGCAGAGCTTTTCGATGAGCTCCCGGGATTTCTTTTCGGTCAGATACCGGCTGGAAAGCACCGCGTCAATGAGCAGCTTCAGCTCCGGCAGCTCGAAATTCCGGGAAGCGATGTAATAGCCGCCGTTTTTTCCGGGGACGGAAATGATGTCCACGCCGTAATCCTGGAGCGCGGCAATGTCAGAATAAACGGTTTTTCGCTCACAGAGGATCCCGTAGCGGTGCTCCAGCATATGGATCAGCTCCGATGCCCGAACAGGCTTGTCGGCATGGGAGTTCTTTTCCAGATAATCCAGAATATACAGGATCTTCAGTTTTTGATTGTCGGATTTTGGCATAGGAACACCTCCAATGGGTACAGTATAGCACATTCCCGCGCCAAAGGAAACGGATAATTTGCTTTTTCCGCGGAAATGTGGTATGGTATGGGCAAAGGATGTGATGGAAGTGCTGTATTTGGGATGCCATTTATCGGCCACCGGCGGCAACGCCGCCATGGTCCGCACGGCCCTGGATATCGGGGCCAATACCTTCGCTTTCTTTACCCGGAACCCCCGGGGGAGCAAGGCGAAAAAGGAGGACCCGGCAGACTGTGCCCGGGCTGTGGACCTGCTGAAAAAGGAAAAATTTGGACCCCTGGTTGCCCATGGGGCCTATACCATGAATCTTTGCACCAGGGAACCAGAGGCCCGGGCCTTTGCCCGGGAGGTGCTCCGGGATGATCTGCGCCGCATGGCGGGATTGCCGGAAAATTTCTACAATTTCCACCCCGGCAGCCACGTGGGCCAGGGCACCGATGCGGGCATCGCCCAGATTGTGGATGCCCTCCGTCAGGCCATGGACCCTGGATATCCTGTGACGGTGCTGCTGGAAACCATGGCAGGCAAGGGCAGTGAGATCGGCGGCAGCTTCCGGGAGCTGAAGGATATTATCGACGGCGTTGGCCGGGAGGACCTGGGTGTCTGCCTGGATACCTGCCATGTTTATGACGCGGGGTACGATATTGTTCACAATTTGGACGGAGTTTTGCAAGAATTTGATGCGATTATTGGCCTGGAACGGCTGAAGGCCCTCCATCTGAACGATTCCAAGAACCCGTTCTCCAGCCATAAGGACCGGCACGCGTGCATCGGTCAGGGGAGCCTGGGGCTGGATACCTTCGCCGCCATCATCAACCATCCCCTTCTGCGGGACAAGCCTATGATCCTGGAAACCCCCAACGAGCTGCCCGGCTATGCCCGGGAGATCGCACTGCTCCGTTCCCTGGTTTGTCCTTAAGAAAAACTTATATTGACACCGCAGGCGTTTTACGCTATGTTTTCCACAAAAGGAGGTGACGGTATGGATGCTTTGCTGTCACAGATCGCCGGAGCCGGCGACACCTATGTCAACGTATATCTTGGATTTTTGCGCTGGGCCGCGCCGATTCTGGCGTTGCTGATTCTGCTGCGGGTTTGTCTGCCGCTGCTGACCTTCCGGCGGGAGCCGGAGATCTGGGCCTGGCTGATCCTGCGGGACGGGAAAAAGCTGGCCATCACCCATTGGGAGAACGTCATTGGCCGCCACAGAAACAGCGATGTGGTCATTGATTTTCCTACCGTCTCCCGCAGCCACGCGGTTTTGACCCGATATGACGACGGAAGCTGGACCATTACGGACGCGGGTTCCAAATCCGGTGTTTTTGTTAACGGAGAGCAGGGGCAGATCTTTGCTTTGACTCCGGATGATGTGATCTCCATCGGCGGTGTGGAAATGCAGCTCCAGCCCATAACCCGGCGGCAGGAGCAGCGGCTTGCCCAGATCCGCACCCAGGCCGGTTCCTTCTTCGGGAGCCTGGTGAATGTGGTGCTGCTGACCCTGTTCCAGATCCTGTGCTGCCTGGGCTTGCTTCTGGGCGGGGCAGGGGACCACGGTCAGGATATTCTTCTTGGTTTTGGCGGGATCATGGTCTGTCAGTGGGCGCTGCTGCTGTTCTATGCTCTGATCCGCCGGTCCTCTTTTGAAGTGGAGACCATCGCCTTCTTCCTGTGCACCATGGGTATGGCAGCCATTGCTACCGTAGTGCCCGGGGAATGCGTCAAGCAGCTCATCTCTCTGGTTCTGGGCCTTGCTGCCTTCCTGGGCATCGGCTGGGCCCTGCGGGACCTGGAACGGGCCAAGATCATGCGTTATCTTGCCACTGCCGCGGGCCTGGGCTTCCTGGTCATAACCCTGGTCTTCGGCCGGGAGATCAACGGGGCAAAAAACTGGCTGATCATTGGGTCCTTGTCCATCCAACTTTCGGAACTGAGCAAGGTCTGCTTTGTTTGGGCCGGAGCCTCTACCATGGACCGGCTGATGAACAAACGGAACCTGATCTTGTTTATTGCTTATTCCGTCATGATCTGTGCCTGCCTGGCTCTGA
Organism: Oscillospiraceae bacterium; assembly: GCA_017501695.1. Classification (GTDB taxonomy): domain Bacteria; phylum Bacillota; class Clostridia; order Oscillospirales; family Oscillospiraceae; genus Faecousia. Next base: position 4,399 of record JAFVWL010000046.1, on the reverse strand, counting down.
TGCGGGATTTTGGTACGGCCCTGATTTTCTTCTGTGCCTTCCTGGTCATTGCCTATCTGCGCTCCGGCAGTGTGGGCACTGTGGCTCTGGCCATTACCAGCCTGGGCTTTGCGGGCGTGGTGGCATTGCGGATCGCGCCCCATGCCCTGCGGCGGTTCGCTAACTGGCGGCATATTTGGGAAGCGCCCCTGGACGGGGGGTATCAGCAGACCCGGTCGTTGATGTGCATGGCCTCCGGCGGCCTTCTGGGACTGGGTGCCAACCAGGGCTATATGGAAAACATTTTTGCTGCTGATTCGGATATGGTCTTTGCCACGATTGGCGAGGAATGGGGTTTGATCCTGGTATTGCTGATGATCGCCGCGGTGGTGGTGCTGGCACTCTTTGCGGTGCGCTCCGCGTCCGTGGGCCGCAGCAGCTTCTATACCATCGGTGCCTGCACCGCGGGAGCCATTCTGCTGGTCCAGGTGATCCTTAATGCCCTGGGCACCGTGGATGTGGTGCCCCTGACCGGTGTCACCTTTCCCTTTGTGTCCAACGGCGGTTCCAGCATGATCGGTGCCTGGGGACTGCTGGCTTTTGTGAAGGCGGCGGATACCCGCCAGAACGGCAGCTTCGCCGTGCGTATGAATAAGAAGGGGAGGGATGAGGATGAATAGAATCACCAACCGATCCTGGATCGTTGTGGTCCTGGCTCTGGCCCTTGTGGCGGGCAGTGTGCTTTTTGTTTGGGAATTTGTCACACAGGGTCCCGATTGGGTCTATTTCTCCGGATCTCCCCATGTATATGATGGCCTGAAGCCGGAAAAAGGTGTTCTGACGGACCGAAACGGAGTCCTTCTGCTGAATCTTGGGGAAGGAACCTACGCCACGGATTCCCAGGTGCGCCGGGCCATGCTTCATTGGACCGGGGACAGGCAGGGGAATATCGCCACCCCGCTGCTTTCCCAATACCTGCGGCAGATGACCGGATTTGATCTGCTCAACGGCGTTTACGCCTATGCCGACGCCCCGGGTGTCATGGAACTGACCCTTTCCGCCAAGGTCCAGACCGCGGCGCTGGAAGCTTTGGGGGATGCCAAGGGCACGGTGGCGGTATACAATTACAAAACCGGCCAGATTTTGTGTGCCGTGTCCACCCCTAGCTTTGACCCGGACGACGTGCCCGATGTTGCCGGGGATACCTCCGGGATTTACGACGGTGTGTATCTGAACCGGTTTACCCAGGTCACCTATACTCCCGGTTCCATTTTCAAGCTGGTCACCACCGCCGTGGCCCTGGAAACCATCCCGGACATCCTGCGGCAGGACTTTACCTGCACCGGAGTTTTGGAGGTAGGCGGCGGAACGGTTACTTGTGAACGGGCCCACGGGACCATGGGGCTGTACGAGGCACTGGCCAACTCCTGCAACTGCACCTATGCCAACATCGCCCAGCAGATCGGCGGGGAACGGCTCCAGCGGTACGCGGAGGCCTTCGGAATCACCGGAAAGCTGAGCTTTGACGGCTATTCCACAGCAGCAGGAAGCCTGAATGCGGCGGATGCCAGTTTGTACGAGCTTTCCTGGGCAGGTATCGGTCAGCATACGGATCTGGTCAACCCCTGTCAGTTTTTGTCCTTTGTGGGTGCCATCGCCAACGGCGGAGCCGGAACTGTGCCCCATGTTGTGGACCGGATCACCGTAGGCGACCGGGTAACCTACCGGGCCGAGCCGGAACGGATGGACCGGATCATGTCCGCTGACACTGCCCGGATTCTCCGGGAAATGATGCGCAACAATGTGGAAGAAAAATACGGCGACGAGAATTTCCCGGACATTCTGGTCTGCGCCAAATCCGGCACCGCGGAGATGGACGGCGATGTGGCCTCCAATGCCCTGTTTACCGGCTTTGTCATGGACGAGGAATATCCTCTGGCCTTTATTGTAGTGGTACAGGAGGGCGGCTATGGCAGCCACACCGGAATGCCCATTATCAATAAAGTTCTGACCGCCTGCATGGAAGTGCTGGACGAAGAGTAAAAACCCATATGCCCCCTGCATAGGATTCATGCAGGGGGTGTTTTTATGTGCCGACAAAACCAGGCCCTGGGGCTGGCGGTGATCGGATTCAGCGCGGGGCTGCTGCTGGGCAGTATGTATGAGCTGACCTTTGGCTTATTTCTTTTGGCTGTGGGCGGGGTCTGTCTGGGCCTGGGGCTGCTGAAGAAAAAGTAGTGTCATAAACTTGTCCCGTGCCGAATATGCTTAAACCAGCAATACGGTAAGGAGTGAGGCGTTTGGAATTGCAATTTGAAAAAACCGGACTGGACTGTATGACCACGTTGATGGCCATGACCCGGGGGGAGGAACAGACCCAGGAGGTCCGCCTGCCGGACAATATGAGCGATGTAGGCCGTGTCCTGGGTACTTGGGGACAGGTGCTGCTGCGGGGAAAGGAATGGCGTTCCGCCGGAATGGGAGTTAGCCTGGGGGTCATGGCCTGGGTGCTGTATGCGCCGGAGGAGGGCGGAGCGCCTCAGGTTGTGGAAACCTGGATCCCGTTTCAGCTTAAATGGGAATTCCCGGAAACCAAACGGGACGGGCGTATTCTGGCATCCTGCCTGCTTTCCGGGATCGATGCCCGGTCCATATCGGCCCGGAAGCTGGTGGTCCGAGCCTCTGTCAGCGTTATGGGAGAGGCCCTGGAGCCGGATTCGGCAGATATGTGGGTTCCCGGCACCGTACCGGAGGATGTGCATCTTTTGAAGCGGAATTATCCGGTGCTCCTGCCCCGGGAAGCGGGGGAGAAGCAATTCGAGCTGGAGGAGGAACTGACCCTTCCGGGCTCCGCCGGAACCTTGTCCCGGATCGTCTGCTGCAGTTTGTGGCCGGAGGTCATCGATCAGAAGGTCATGGCCGGGAAAGTTGTGTTCCGGGGCACAGGCCAGTTTCACCTGCTGTTTCTGGATCCCGATGGGAATCTGAAGACCTGGGATCAGGAGTTGAGTTTTTCCCAGTTCGCGGATCTGGAACAGGACTATGACAGCGAGGCCCAGGCCAGGGTGATTCCGGCGGTGACCGGATTGGAAGCGGATATTCTGGAGCCGGACCGGCTGGGGCTGAAGATCGGTATGGTGGGCCAGTATGTGGTGTCGGACCGCCAGATGCTGGAGTTGGTGGAGGATGCCTACAGCACCCGCAGGACCGTTACGCCCCAGGTGCGGGAGCTGCAGCTTCCCGCGGTGCTGGATGACCGGTTCCAGACCCTTCGGCTGACACAGGAGCCGGAGATTCCGGCGGAACGGATCCTGGATACCTGTCTGCTGCTGAGTCAGCCCAGGATCCGGCGGGAGGAAGATACCATGCTGTTGGAACAGTCCGGTTCCTTCCAGGTCCTGTATTCCGATGAAAACGGGGAGCTGAAGGGGAAAACTGTTCCGGCGGAAGCCACGGCTTCACTTCCGGCGGATTCCTCCAGCCGGATCATGGTCACCGCGGTGCCGACAGGCACGGCCCAGGGAAGCGTGGCGGGGGACCGGATGAACCTGCGGGGAGAGGCGCTGGTACGTACCGTAACCACCGGTGACCAGGGAATCCCCATGGTCACCGGTCTGGAGCTGGGAGAAATGACCCAGCCGGACCCCGGGCGTCCCAGTATGATCCTCCGCCGTATGGGCAGTCAGCGGCTGTGGGATGTGGCGAAGGCCAGCGGCTCCACGGTGGAAGACATCTGCAGGGCCAACAACCTGCAGGGGGAACCTGATCCGGACCGGATGCTTCTGATCCCTGTGCCCTGAAACACAGAACCGCCGTCCCGGGGGAGAACCGGGACGGCGGTCAGCGGTATTTGTCGCAACGGGAGTTTTTCCGCTGGGCAAAGCATACCAGGAAAACTCTGTCGGATTCAAGGGAAATTCGTCGGTAAGGGGAAAGAATTTCCCGCTTGCCATTTGATATCTTCGGTGCTATAAGAAAGTGAATTATTATGCACAGAAGGCTTTTTCTATGAAAAAATCGACAATTTGTCATAATTCGCCTTTTATGCGTAAAATATACGATGCTATTTATACTCTATATTGTACTGACTTGCGGAAAAATCTATATTAATCTTTCGTTATTAGCACCAAAAAGTACGATAAATGAAAGTTGCCAGTGAGAGGGTTGGGTATAACACACATCGTTCAGACAGCCATTTTACACCACATTTACACCATTTTTCAGAAGAGTCATGATATGCCAAGAGATACAGCCTGGAACACAGCATTGTTCCAGGCTGTTTTTGTACAAAGAAAACCACCGGCAGTGCCGGTGGTTCCAAAAAGCTTTAGCTATGCATAGAATAAAACTTCCTCCTTTGGTAAGATAATGTAGGTCTGCCAACCGCATTACAAAACCAAAGGAGGAATCAAGTCCTGAT
>JAFVWL010000045.1 GCA_017501695.1 Oscillospiraceae bacterium | reverse complement strand
TCAGCAGGTTGTTGGCAGACAGCATCAGCAGACGGGCTTCCGCCTGAGCCTCGGCAGACAGAGGCACGTGAACGGCCATCTGGTCGCCGTCGAAGTCGGCGTTAAATGCGGTACAAACCAGAGGATGCAGCTTAATGGCGCGGCCTTCCACCAGCTTGGGCTCGAAAGCCTGAATACCCAGACGGTGCAGAGTAGGTGCACGGTTCAGCATGACGGGATGGTTCTTGATGATACCTTCCAGTGCATCCCAAACCTCTGTGCGGGAACGCTCCACCATCTTCTTGGCGGACTTGATGTTGTTGGCCAGACCGTCGGCAACCAGCTTCTTCATAACGAAGGGCCGGAACAGCTCGATGGCCATTTCCTTGGGCACACCGCACTGATACAGCTTCAGCTCGGGGCCGACAACGATAACGGAACGGCCGGAGTAGTCAACACGCTTGCCCAGCAGGTTCTGACGGAAGCGGCCCTGCTTGCCCTTCAGCATATCGGACAGGGACTTCAGAGCCCGGTTGTTGGCACCGGTGACGGCACGGCCCCGGCGGCCGTTGTCGATCAGGGCATCCACAGCCTCCTGCAGCATACGCTTCTCATTGCGGACGATGATATCGGGAGCCTTAAGCTGGATCAGCCGCTTCAGACGGTTGTTCCGGTTGATGACCCGGCGGTACAGGTCATTCAGGTCGGAGGTGGCAAAACGGCCGCCGTCCAACTGGATCATGGGACGGATATCGGGAGGAATCACGGGCAGCACGTCCATAACCATCCAGGCAGGGTTGTTGCCGGACTCACGGAAGGCCTCCACGACCTCCAGGCGCTTGACGATGCGCAGCTTCTTCTGAGAGGAAGCGGTCTTCAGCTCCTCACGCAGCTGCTCGGACAGCTTGTCCAGGTCGATCTGCTCCAGCAGTTCCTTGACAGCCTCCGCGCCCATGCCGGCCTTGAAATCGTCCTCGTACTTCTCCCGCAGGTCCCGGTATTCCTTTTCGGTCAGGACCTGGTTCAGAGCCAGAGGCGCGTCACCGGGATCGGTGACGATATAGGCGGCAAAGTACAGGACCTTCTCCAGGACCTTGGGGCTGATATCCAGGATCAGACCCATCCGGGAGGGAATGCCCTTGAAGTACCAGATGTGGCTGCAGGGAGCGGCCAGCTCGATGTGGCCCATGCGCTCCCGGCGAACCTTGGCCTTGGTCACTTCGACGCCGCAGCGGTCGCAGACCTTGCCCTTGTACTTGATCTTCTTATATTTACCGCAGTGGCACTCCCAGTCCTTCTGCGGTCCAAAGATCCGCTCGCAGTACAGGCCGTCCCGCTCGGGTTTGAGGGTTCGATAATTGATCGTCTCCGGCTTCTTAACCTCGCCGAAGGACCACTTCCGGATCATTTCCGGAGATGCAATGCCAATTTTAATGGCATCAAAGGTGGCATCTGCCATTCTTGCGCCTCCTTAATCTTCGTAGGTGTCGTCGTCGCTGTCCGCGCCGCCGAACACATCCATAATATCCTCAGGGCTGTCCTCATCGATGACGAAGCCGGACTCCAGCACCTCGTCGGTGGAGCCGACCACGAGCTCGCTCTCGTGCTCGGTGTAGACGATCTCGTCGTCCTCGTCCTCGTCCTTCAGCTCGATCTCGTTGCCCATCTCGTCCAGCACACGGACATCCAGACACAGAGCCTGGAGTTCCTTGACCAGAACCTTGAAGGATTCGGGCACGCCGGGCTTGGGAATGTTGCTGCCCTTGACAATGGCCTCGTAGGTCTTGACACGGCCGGTAACGTCGTCGGACTTGACGGTAAGGATCTCCTGCAGGGTGTAGGCAGCGCCGTAAGCCTCCAGGGCCCAGACTTCCATTTCGCCGAAACGCTGACCGCCGAACTGGGCCTTGCCGCCCAGGGGCTGCTGGGTAACCAGCGCGTAGGGACCGGTGGAACGGGCGTGGATCTTATCATCAACCAGGTGGTGCAGCTTCAGGTAGTAGGGATAGCCAACGGTGACCAGGTTGTCGAAGGGCTCACCGGTACGGCCGTCGTACAGGATGGTCTTGCCGTCCTCGCGCAGGCCGGCCAGCTTCAGGGTCTCACGGATGTCCTTCTCGTTGGCACCGTCGAACACGGGGGTGGCAACCTTCCAGCCCAGCGCCTTGGCAGCGTAGCCCAGATGGACCTCCAGAACCTGACCGATGTTCATACGGGAAGGCACGCCCAGGGGGTTCAGAACCACATCCAGGGGGGTGCCGTCGGGCAGGAAGGGCATATCCTCCTCGGGCAGGACGCGGGAAACGACGCCCTTGTTACCGTGACGGCCGGCCATCTTATCGCCCACGGAGATCTTACGCTTCTGGGCAATATACACACGGACGGACTTGGTAACGCCGGGAGCCAGCTCGTCGGAGTTCTCCTTGGTGAAGACCTTCACATCCACAACGATGCCGCTCTCGCCATGAGGCACCTTCAGGGAGGTGTCACGGACTTCTCTTGCCTTCTCGCCGAAGATTGCCCGCAGGAGCCGCTCCTCGGGGGTCAGCTCGGTCTCACCCTTGGGGGTGACCTTACCGACCAGGTAATCGCCGGACCGGACCTCGGCACCGATGCGGATGATGCCGTTCTCGTCCAGATCCTTCAGGGTATCCTCGCCCACGTTGGGGATGTCACGGGTGATTTCCTCGGGTCCCAGCTTGGTATCCCGGGCCTCGGTCTCGTGCTCCTCGATGTGGATGGAGGTGAACACGTCCTCACGGACCAGACGCTCGTTCAGCAGAATGGCGTCCTCGTAGTTGTAGCCTTCCCAGGTCACGAAGCCGATGAGCACGTTCTTGCCCAGAGCCACTTCGCCGTTGGAGCAGGAAGGACCGTCGGCAATGATGTCGCTTTCCTTGACCCGCTCACCCACGGTAACGATGGGCCGCTGGTTGATGCAGGTGCCGGCGTTGGACCGGGCAAACTTGGTGAGCTGATAGGTCTCCACACGGCCGTCGTCATACTTGACGGTGATCTGGGTAGCGGAGACAGCGGTGACCACACCGTCACCCTCGGCCTTGATACAGACCTCGGAGTCCACGGCAGCCCGATGCTCCACGCCGGTGGCGACGATGGGAGACTCGGTGGTCAGCAGAGGCACAGCCTGACGCTGCATGTTGGCGCCCATCAGGGCACGGTTGGCGTCGTCGTTCTGCAGGAAGGGAATGAAGGAAGTAGCCACGGAGATCATCATTCTGGGGGAAACGTCCAGATAGTCGATGAGGCCGCGGTCCACTTCAATGATCTCGTTGCGGTGACGGCAGGTGATACGCTTGTTGATCAGGCAGCCGTTCTCGTCCAGGGGCTCATTGGCCTGGCCCACGTAGAAGTCGTCTTCTACGTCGGCGGTCATGTACTCCACAGTGTCGGAGACCTTGCCGGTAGCCTTGTCCACCTTGCGGTAGGGAGCCTCGATGAAGCCGTACTCGTTGATCTCAGCGAAGGAGGCCAGATAGTTGATCAGGCCGATGTTGGGACCTTCGGGAGTCTCGATGGGGCACATACGGCCGTAGTGGGTGTAGTGAACGTCACGGACATCGAAGGAAGCCCGCTCACGGCTCAGACCGCCGGGGCCCAGAGCGGACAGACGGCGCTTGTGGGTCAGCTCAGCCAGGGGGTTATTCTGGTCCATGAACTGAGACAGAGGGCTGGAGCCGAAGAACTCCTTGATGACGGCGGTGACCGGCCGGATGTTGATCAGGCTCTGGGGGGTGACGGCATCCAGATCCTGGACGGTCATACGCTCGCGAATGACCCGGTCCAGACGGCTGAAGCCGATGCGGAACTGGTTCTGCAGCAGCTCGCCCACGCAGCGCAGGCGGCGGTTGCCCAGGTGATCGATGTCGTCCTTGACACCGAGGCCCATGGCCACGCAGTTCAGGTAGTTGATGGAGGCCAGGATGTCCTCCACGATGATATGGTTGGGGATCAGGTCATTGATCCGCTCAGCGATGGCATCCTCCCACTCGCCTTCCTTCACAGTCTCCAGCATTTCCCGCAGGACGCTGAATCGGACCTTCTCCTTGACGCCGAAGGCCTTGGGGTCGAAGCTGACGAACTTGGCCATGTCCACCATGCCGTTGGAGAAGACCCGGACCTTCTGGTCGCCCACCTTCACCACAGCCTCGTTGACGCCCTTGTCGGACAGAGTCCGGGCCATATCCCGGGTGATGATCTCACCGGGCATGACCAGGATTTCGCCGGTCATAGGATCGGCAATGGGCTCCACAGCCTCCTGGCCGGACAGCCGGGTCCAGATGTCCATCTTCTTGTTGAACTTATAGCGGCCCACGCGGCTCACATCGTAACGGTGGGCATCAAACAGCAGGCCCTCCAGATGGGCAGTGGCAGTCTCCACCGTGGGAGGCTCACCGGGACGCAGGCGGCGGTAGATCTCCAGCAGGGACTCCTCACGGGTCTTGCAGGTATCCTTCTCCAGGGTAGCCAGGATCCGGGCATCCTCGCCGAACATGGCCTTGATGGCCTCGTCGGTGGTAACACCCAGGGCACGGATCAGGCAGGTGATGGGCAGCTTGCGGTTCTTGTCGATACGGACCCAGAACACGTTGTTGTTGTCGGTCTCATACTCCAGCCAGGCACCGCGGTAAGGGATGACGGTAGCGGTGTAGGTGTGCTGCTCCGCCTTGTCCACCTCATGGCCGAAGTACATGCCGGGGCTGCGGACGATCTGAGAGATAATGGCGCGCTCCGCACCGTTGATGACGAAGGTACCGCCATTGGTCATGATGGGGAAATCTCCCATGAAGATTTCCTGCTCCTTGATCTCGTCAGTCTCGGTGTTGCGCAGCCGGACCCGGACCTTGATGGGACGGGCGTAGGTAGCGTCCCGCTCCTTGCACTCCTCGATGGTGTACTTGGGGGGCTCGTTCATGGAGTAATCCAGGAAGCTCAGCTCCAGCTTGCCGGAGAAATCGGTGATCACACCGACATCCCGGAAGACCTCCCGCAGGCCCTCACGGAGGAACCACTCATAGGAGTCCTTCTGGATCTTCAGCATATTGGGCATTTCCAGGATCTCTTTGTACTTTGCGTAGGACTTACGCATGGTCTTGCCAAACAGTTGGTCCTTGACCATTGCCATATGGATCATCACAGCCTTTCTTTTGGCTTTCGCCTGAATGTGTGTTGCTTACTTTGATACGCCAGGCCCCGTTGTCAGTTTTAGCAAAATAACCAACTTTTTTCTTGACAGCGGCGCTTTTGTGTGGTAAGATGTCCTTGTTAAAAGGGGATATGCGTAAACGACATACTCCCACAGTATGGACTTCCATTTTACACCATTGACACCGGTTTGTCAATGGGATTTTTTATTTTTTGTGCATCTTTTCCGACACAAAATCGACGCAGCAACTACGTATTAACTTTCCACTTTCAACTTAAAAGCAGAGGACCAAAAAAGTCCTCTGCTTTTTGTATCCGTATCAATCCAGGCTTTCGCCCCGGTCCCGGTAGGGACTCTCCAGGGGGCTGGCGGTGGTGGCCTCCTGCTGGTACTTGCCCACGATCTTGGTTGCCTGCTCCACACTGAGAATGGTACCCGCGCCGGCCACACAGCCGCCGGGGCAGGCCATGCCCTCCAGCAGATACCCCTTGTATTTGCCGGACTTGGCCAGGGCCATGAGCTTGCGGCACTCCCGCAGTCCCTCCGCCCGGGCGGTCTTGACCTCCAGATCCGGGTTCTGCTTATGGACCAGCTCCGTCACCGCGCCGGCCACACCGCCGGACACCGCGAAGCCACGGCCCGCGGCGGAGCCCACATTCATGGTCTCGCTGGGCGCGATGGTCTCAAAGTCCACGCCCTTCGCCTCGAACATACCCTGCAGTTCCTCAAAAGTCAGGACGAAGTCCACATCGGAGCGAATGGTCTCCCGGATGGCCTCCAGCTTCTTGGCGGCGCAGGGACCCACAAAGACCACCTTACAGCCGGGGAATTCCTTCTTCATCAGCCGGGCGGTGAAGACCATGGGAGTCAGGGTCATGGAAATATTCTTGGCTTCGCTGGGGAACAGCTTGTAGATCATGGCATGCCAGGCGGGGCAGCAGGAGGTCGCCATATAGCTCTGCTCCGCAGGGACCTTCTCCAGGAAGTCCTTGGCCTCCTCGATGGTGCACATATCGGCACCGATGGCCACCTCCACGGTCCGGTCAAAGCCCAGCATCTTCATGGCTGTAACAAACTTTTCAGGAGTGGAGTGCTTGCCGAACTGGCCGATGAAAGCGGGGGCCACGATGGCGATGACCTTATCCCCCTTCAGGATGGACTGGATCACCTGGAAGATCTGGCCCTTGTCCACGATGGCGCCGAAGGGACAGCTCACCAGGCACTGGCCGCAGGAGACACACCGGTCCTGGTTGATGACCGCCCTGCCCTGCTCGTCAGAGCCGATGGCATCCATGCCGCAGGCGGCCATGCAGGGGCGTTCCATATGGATGATGGCATTGTAGGGGCAGGCCTTCTGGCACTTGCCGCACTTGATGCACTTGGACTGGTCAATCTGGCTCTTGCCGTTAACAAAGGAAATGGCGCCCTTGGGGCAGACCTTCTGGCAGGAAGCGGCCAGACAATTCTGGCAGTTCTCCGTGACCCGGTACTGGTTGGTGGGGCAGGCGTGGCAGGCATAGGGGATAATGTTGACCAGGGGCGGCTCATAATACTGCTCAGCGATGGCCGCGTGGTCCATGCCCTCGGTCATCAGCGTCCGGGTCTGGACCGGGCGGATGCCCAGGCCCATGGCCAGCCGGACCCGTTCACCGGCAATGGCCCGCTCCAGGAAGATGGACTCCCGGTGCAGGGGCTGGTCTCCGGGAACGATGATGTAGGGCAGATCCTCAGCCTTGGTATAGTCGCCGCCGCCATAAGCCATCCGGGCAACCTCCGTAAATACCTTCTTGCGAATATCCGTAATCAGGGAAGGAATTCCGCGCATAAAATTACCTCCTGTAAAAGTTCCTTTTTCGTTCCCATTATACCAATTCCCCGGAAATAGTCAAGCCAAAACCAATATGAATCATTTGGAAAACAGCAACCGCAGGAATGGTAAAATGTAGTTTATATCAGCACCGCACCCCTTGCCCCCCGCATTTATGAGGGGGGTGGCCCGAAGGGCCGGGGGGAGAAAAAAGAACTCCCCCAGTCAAAAATCGGTTCCGAAGAGCCGATTTTTGCCAGCCCCCTCTTGAAAAGTGGGGGCCGAGGCGGCTTCGCCGCCGGGTGACCGCAAGGGTCGCCCCTACGCGGACATATTACGCCAAACTACAATTTCTCTCACGAAACGGACACGGATTTCCGCATGGCGGAAATGGCGCCTTTTTCCAGCCGGGACACCTGGGCCTGGGAGATGCCCAGGACCCCGGCCACCTCCATCTGGGTTTTTCCGTCGTAAAACCGCAGGGACAGGATCCGCTTCTCCCGGTCTCCCAAATTCCGGAAGGCCTCCCGCAGAGTCAGCAGCTCCATCCAGGTACCCTCGGTGTTCTTGGTATCCCGGACCTGATCCATCACCGTCAGCGGATCTCCCCCGTCGGAATACACCGGGTCATACAGGCTCACCGGAGCACACACCGCGTCCAACGCCTCGCTGACCTCCCCCACGGACAGATCCAGCTCTTTGGCGATTTCCTCCATAGTTGGCTCCCGGCCCAGCTCCACCTGCTTGGCCTCCTTGGTTTGCAGCACCTTATAGGCCACATCCCGGATGGACCGGGACACCCGGATGGCGCTGTTGTCCCGGAGATACCGCCGGACCTCCCCGGCGATCATGGGCACCCCGTAGGTGGAAAAACGGACGTTTTTGGTGGGGTCGAAATTGGAGATGGCCTTGATCAGGCCGATGCACCCCACCTGGAACAGGTCATCGGGGCACTCCCCCCGCTTGTCGAAGCGCTGGATCACCGAAAGGACCAGACGAAGATTCCCCTCGATGAGCTGTTCCCGGGCCATGGCATCCCCCGCCCGGGCCCGCAGAAGCAGCGCGTCCATCTCCTGCTGGCTGAGGACCTTGAGCTTGGCGGTGTTCACACCGCAGATTTCTACCTTTCCCTGCATGGCAAGTATTCCTCCCGCTGTCTTTGGTTTCCGTCCAGAACAGTATTTCCCGGCCGGGGGAATTCATACCATGGCAGATTTTGTATGGTTTTCACAAAAAATTTTTCCAGTTCCGGACACCGGCCCCTTTTTTACACCTCTTTTCACAAAGGAACCCAACTTTTCCGCCAAACTTTTCCCGACAGGATCTTCCTTCCGGCGGCGACATAATGCGCCGGCAGCCCGGACCGGGGCAGAATTATGCACCGGGATATGCATGGTCCTCCACAGGCCCAAACCACCGGGATACCTGTTGAAAACCGCCACTTTTCCACATTGTCCACAGACTTTTCCACAAGGGTTTTCCACAGGCCGGATTGGCTGTGGATATGCATTTTAGTTTACATAAAATTATTCGACTTGTTTTGACTTTTTACGCACTTTTTCCGTTGCCGTGATTTTTTACCACAGCTCCCTTTTTGTGCAAAAAATCAGGTCTTGACAGGCCCTTCTGCCGGATCTGACAGAAAAAGAAATCGCAAAAATTTTTTCAAAAAGGTATTGATTTTATGGAAAACCCACGCTATAATGTGAAACTGTATGAAATAGTGGGTTAGGAGGTGTAATGTAATGCCCAACATCAAGTCTTCCAAGAAGGATGTCATCTCTTCCAAGATCGCTTACGAGAAGAACAAGGCTAACAAGTCTGAGCTGAAGACCAACCTGAAGAAGTTCGACGCCGCTGTGGAGTCCGGTGACAAGGCCGTCGCCGAGGCTGCTTACAAGGTCGCGGTCAAGACCGTGGACCAGGCCGTCGTCAAGGGTCTGCTGCACAAGAACAACGCTGCCCGCAAGAAGAGCAGCCTGACTCTGAAGCTGAACAAGCTGGCCTGATTTCTCTGAAAATATCTCCCTCCCGATTTTTCGGCAGGGAGTTTTTTCATTTTATGGTTCAATTTCTTCTGATGTCGTGATAGAATAAAAGTAATATCCATTATTGTTATTTCGTCTGTACCCAAAATACATTTTGCATTAGCAAGCCGGAGGTGTTTTCATGGCAAAGCTCACGGATCCCATTACCATATTGAAGGGCGTGGGACCCAACAAGGCCAAGGTCCTGGCCCAACTGAATATCTTCACCCTCCGGGACCTGATCTGCCATTTTCCCCGGGCCTACGAGGACCGGACCCGGCTGGTCCCCATCGAAAAGCTGGAGACGGACAAGCCTGCCTGCTTCCGGGCCATGGTCATGAACACCCCCCGGACCAGCCACATCCGTAAGGGTCTGGACCTGACCCGGGTCCAGGTGGCGGACCACACCGCCCGGCTGAGTCTGACCTTCTTCAACAACCGCTTCGCCGCGGAACAGCTTCGCTACGGCCAGGAGTACATCTTCTACGGTGCTGTGTCCGGTGATTTTGTGGGCTACAGCATGACCAACCCGGTTTTTGAAACTCTGGATTCCACCCCGGTGACCACCCGGCGGATCCTGCCCATCTACCCCCTGACCGCGGGGCTGACCAACGCCGCCCTGATGAAGCTGATCCGCCAGGCCATGGCCATCTGCGACACCCCGGCGGAGGTGATCCCGGAATCCGTCCGGAATCAGTACGGCATCCTGCCGGCCCACCGGGCCTACCAGGCAATCCACGAACCCTCCTCCATGGAGGAAGCGGAGCTGGCCAAACGGCGGCTGATCTTCGAGGAATTTTTCATTTTCTCCGCGGGCCTGTCCCTGATGCGGGCTTCCCGGGCGGAGAAAAAGGTGGAACCCTATGCCAATCTGAACCTGAAGCCCTTCCTGGGCAGTCTGCCCTTCTCCCTCACCGGGGCTCAGCGCCGGGCCATTGACGAGATCGTCAGGGACCTGGGCCGGGGCGCGCCCATGAACCGGCTGGTCCAGGGCGACGTGGGCAGCGGGAAGACCATGGTAGCCGCGGCGGCGGCATACCTGGCCGCCACCAACCGCAAGCAAGCGGCCCTTATGGCTCCCACAGAGATTCTGGCGGAGCAGCATTACACATCCCTGTCCCGGCTGTTCACCCCCCTGGGCATCCGGGTGAGCCTGCTCACCGGTTCCATGTCCGTCAAGGAAAAAAAGTCGGTCCGTGCCGCCATCGAAGCCGGGGAAACGGACCTGGTAGTGGGCACCCACGCCCTGATCACCGGAGCCACGGTATTCCAGGACCTGGGCCTGGTGATTGCTGACGAGCAGCACCGCTTCGGCGTAGGCCAGCGGGGTGCCCTCAGCGCCAAGGGCACGGACCCCCATTTGCTGGTCATGTCCGCCACCCCCATCCCCCGGACCCTGGCGCTGCTGATGTACGGGGATCTGGAAGTCTCCATCATCGACGAGCTGCCCCCGGGCCGGGAAACCGTGGACACCTTCCTGGTCACCGAGGCCTACCGGCCCCGGATCAATGCCTTTATCCGCAGACAGGTGGAGGAAGGACACCAGTGCTATGTGGTCTGCCCGGCGGTGGAGGAAAACGGGGAGCTGAATCTGAAGGCCGCCACGGAATGGGCGGAGGTCTTGCAGCAGACGGTGTTCCCGGACCTGGGCGTAGCCCTGCTCCACGGCCAGATGAAGGGCAGCGAAAAGGAGGCGGTCATGGGCCGTTTCTCCAAAGGCCAGGCGGATATTCTGGTGGCCACCACGGTCATCGAGGTAGGCGTGGATGTGCCCAACGCCACGCTCATGGTCATTGAGGACGCGGACCGGTTCGGCCTCAGCCAGCTCCATCAGCTCCGGGGCCGTGTTGGCCGCGGAAAAGCCAAGAGCTACTGCATCCTGACCACCCACAACCGGAACCCCGAAACGGTGCAGCGGCTGAAGGCCTTCTGCAAAACCAACGACGGCTTTAAGATCGCTGAGGAGGACCTGAAAATGCGGGGCCCCGGCGACTTCTTCGGCTCCCGGCAGTCGGGTCTGCCGGCCTTCCAGGTGGCAAGCCTTTCCATGGACCTGCAGACTCTGAAGGACGCCCAGGCAGCATCGGCGGCCTGGATCGATACTGAGGGCACCGCAGATACCCCGGAGGCCACAGCCCTGCGCCAGCGCATCGGCGACCTGTTCTCCCGCACCCAGGGAGTTATGAATTAAATGCAACATGCAGAATGCAAAATTTTGTTTTTTCTTCGGCAGCGGGCAATAACCCGCAGCCACGTATCCGGATTGCCCGTTAAGCCTTCCGCGTTTTCAAACTAATTTTCAGCTTCATGCAATACTTTCTTAATAATTCCCGGAGAAAATGCTCAAATTGGGCACGGCTCCGGGAATTATTTTGTGCGGAAGGGAAATTCTAAAAAAAGGGTTGTAACTTCCCCAAAAATGATGTATTATAGTAAGCGTAGTATTGTGCATATTCTGCCATTTACTGGCTTTTACGGAGGAATTTATCATGGAAAAACCCATTGTTCTTGTAATCATGGACGGTGTCGGCAAGGGCGACGGCGGCAGCGGTGATGCCGTTGCGGTCGCCAAGACTCCCACCCTGGACCATCTGTTGGCCACCTGCCCCCATACTTACCTGAAGGCCCACGGCACCGCCGTCGGCCTGCCCAGCGATGACGACATGGGCAACAGCGAAGTAGGCCACAACGCCCTGGGCTGCGGCCAGGTCTACTCTCAGGGCGCCAAGCTGGTGGGCGAGTCCATCGAAAACGGCACCCTCTTCGCGTCCGAAACCTGGTGCGACCTGATCGCCAACGCCAAGGACGGCCATACCCTGCATTTCATGGGCCTGCTGTCCGACGGCAATGTCCACTCCAACATCCATCACCTGATCGCCCTGCTGAACCGGGCTCACACCGAGGGTGTGAAGACCGTTCGCTGCCACATCCTGCTGGACGGCCGTGACGTGCCCGCCACCTCCGCTCTGGAGTATGTGGAAATGCTGGAAACCGTTATGGCCGGGATCAACGCCCAGGGCGGTGACTACGCCATTGCCTCCGGCGGCGGCCGTATGCAGGTGACCATGGACCGGTACGAAGCCAACTGGGCCATGGTGGAGCGTGGCTGGAAGACCCATGTGCTGGGCGAAGGCCGTCTGTTCGCCTCCGCCAAGGAAGCCATTGAGACCTACCGGGCTGAGACCGGCTGCATTGACCAGGACCTGCCCGCCTTCGTGGTGGCCAAGGACGGCGCACCCGTGGGCAAGATCGAAAACGGCGACAGTGTGATCCTCTATAACTTCCGCGGCGACCGGGCCCAGGAGATCTCCCTGGCCTTCGACCGGAAGGACTTCGACAAGTTCGACCGTCCCGGCTACACCGGTGTTAAGTTCGCCGGTATGCTGCAGTACGACGGCGACCTGAACATCCCCGAGCATTACCTGGTCCAGCCCCCCGTCATCACCAACACCCTGACCGAGGTCCTGTGCCAGGCCGGCGTCACCGAATACGCCCTGTCCGAGACTCAGAAGTACGGCCACGTGACCTATTTCTGGAACGGCAACCGCTCCGGCAAGGTCAGCGAGGAGCTGGAGGTTTACGAGGAGATCCCCTCCGATGTGATCCCCTTCGAGCAGGCCCCCGCCATGAAGAGCAAGGAAATCACCGAGAAGATGGTTCAGAACATGGCAAGCAAGAAGTTCCAGTTCCTGCGCTGCAACTTCCCCAACGGCGACATGGTGGGCCACACCGGCGTGATGGATGCCGTGGTCTACGCCATGGAGTGCGTGGATGCCGGCCTGAAGGCCATCATCGAAGCCGCTGACAAGTACGGCTACACCGTGCTGATCACCGCCGACCACGGTAACGCCGACCAGATGACCGAGACCAAGAAGGGCAAGACCTCTGTGCGTACCGCCCACTCCCTGAACCCCGTCCCCTTCATCATTTACGACCGGGACCGCCAGTGGGTCATCAAGGAAGGTGCCTACGGCCTGGCCAACGTGGCTCCCACCATCGTGAAGATGATGGGTCTGGAAGCCCCCGCCTGCTGGGAAGACAGCATGGTGTAACCGATTCCGCAAGCGGAATCGAGTTGACAGTGGATAGTTGAAAGTGGAAAGTTTTGTATTTTCAACTCTCAACTTTCAACTTTCAACTCTCAACTAACCGAATATGGAGGTTTTAATATGATCCGTCATAACAACGAAAACGGCAGTGTCAACATCAACCCCGGCGTGTACACCGACATCGCCGGCACCGCTGCCACCAACTGCTTCGGCGTCAAGGGCATGGCCGCCCGCAGCCTGACCGACGGCGTCTACCATCTGCTGAAGCTGGAATCCCTGTCCAAGGGTGTCCGGGTGGAGTTCAACGACGACGACACCATTTCCATCGATCTGCACATCATGGTGGACAACGGCGTGAATCTGGCCGCCGTGGGCGCGTCCATCATTTCCGAGGTCCGCTATGTGGTGACCAAGTGCACCGGCACCGAGGTCCGGGATGTAAACGTCTATATCGATTCCATGATGATCGGTTAACAATACGGAGGTAGAGATAAAGTGAGACAGACCATTAACGGCGCTGACCTTCGCAGACTGATCATCAGTGCGGCAGCGTCCATCGAAATCAACAAGCAGGCCCTGAACGACCTGAACGTGTTCCCCGTCCCCGACGGCGATACCGGCACCAATATGTCCATGACCATCAACGCCGCGGCAGCGGACCTGCGCAAGGCTGAGGACCCCGAGCTGGGCAAGGCCGCCAAGATCGCCGCCTCCGCCATGCTCCGGGGTGCCCGGGGCAACTCCGGCGTGATCCTGTCCCTGCTGTTCCGGGGCATTTCCAAGAAGCTCAAGGGCGCTGAGATCTGCGACGGCGTTCTGTGGGCCGATGCCCTGCAGGAGGGTGTGGATGCCGCTTACAAGGCCGTCATGAAGCCCGCCGAGGGCACCATTCTGACCGTGGCCCGTCTGGCTGCCGCCAAGGCGCAGCAGGCCGCCCAGGAGAACAACTACTTTGAGTTCGTCCACGAGGCCGCTATCGCCGAGGCCAAGGTGGCTCTGGCCGAGACCACCAACATGAACCCCGTGCTGAAGAAGGCCGGCGTGGTGGATGCCGGCGGCAAGGGCTGGCTCTTCGCCCTGGAGGCTATGCTCCTGGCCCTGCGGGGTGAGGATGTGGTGGTTCCCGAAGGCTTCTCCGGTGATGTGAAGGAAGCCGCTGACTTCGCCGATTTCGACACCGACGAGATCACCTTTACCTACTGCACCGAGTTCATCATCTCCCGGGAGAATGACCTGGATCCCGAGAAGCTCCGGGACTTCCTGTCCAGCCTGGGTGACAGCCTGGTGCTGGTGGACGACGAGGAGATCATCAAGGTCCACGTCCACACCAACGACCCAGGCAAGGCCCTCCACGAGGCCATGGACTACGGCTCCTTCGTTACCGTGAAGATCGAGAATATGCGCCTGCAGCACACCGAGAAGGTGGTCACCGAGAAGGAAAAGGCTCCCAAGATCGCTGAGCCTGTAAAGCCCCTGGGCGTGGTTTCCGTCTGTGCCGGTGACGGCCTGGCGGACGTGTTCCGGAACCTGGGCGTGGACGGCATCATCTCCGGCGGCCAGACCATGAACCCCTCCACCCAGGACATTCTGGAAGCCGTCAACAAGGTCCCCGCGGAAACCGTTTTCGTGCTGCCCAACAACAAGAACATCATCATGGCCGCCCAGCAGGTGGATGCTCTGACCCCCAAGCACGTGGTGGTCATCCCCAGCAAGACCGTGCCCCAGGGCATCACCGCCATGCTCAGCTTCAACCCCGAGGGTGAGGAGAACGAGAATGTGGAAGCCCTGACCGAGGCTCTGGGCACCGTGGACACTATGCAGATCACCTACGCGGCCCGGAACTCCGATTTTGACGGCTACGACATCCACGAGGGCGACTATCTGGCCCTGTACGGCAGCGCTCTCTTTGGCACCAGCCGGGATATCAAGGTCCTGCTGAAGTCCCTGGCAGAAAAGGTCCGGGACGGCGAGAAGGAATACGTCACCATCTACTACGGTGCCGATGTGAAGGAAAAGCATGCCCAGAAGGCTGCGGATATCTTCGCCGAGATCTGCCCCGATGCCGACGTGAACCTGATCTGCGGCGGCCAGCCTGTTTACTACTACCTGATCTCTGCCGAATAAACAAACCCCACAATGCGTTCGCGCGGCCCGCTGCCCCCTGGGCAGCGGGCCGCTTCGGTTATACAACGGATGAATTTTCAAAATCCGCATAGGCTATCCTGATCCACTTTGTATCGGAGGGATGGTCATGCGGGAATTTCCACAGGGCGGGCTGCTGGGACGGATCCAGCACTGGGTCCGGGCATTTACGAAGCTGGAGATCAGCATTCAAGCCTCCAGCGCCAGTTTTTTCCTGGCGCTGTCCGTGTTTCCTGCCCTGCTGCTCCTGCTGGGACTTCTGCGCTACACACCCCTGGGGCTGGGGACCCTGTTCGATCTGGCGGAGGGTTTTCTTCCGGAGGCCCTGCTGCCCTACGCCGAGGACCTGATCCGGGGGATCTATCACAACTCCTCCGCCGCTTTGGTGTCCGTTTCCGCCCTGACGGCCCTGTGGTCCGCCAGCCGGGGAATCCACGGACTCATGACCGGCCTGCGGGCGGTCTACGGGCTGGAAGAAGCCCGGGGCTATGTCCGGTCCCGGCTGGAAAGCCTGTGGTATACCTTCGGCTTTCTGGGGGTTCTGGTGCTGACCCTGGTGCTTCACGTATTCGGCACCGCCATGGTGGATAGCCTGCGCCGGGAAGCCCATCCTTTTATCCGGTTTCTCGCGGGGATGCTGGACCTGCGGAGCATTCTCCTGCTGGGGCTCCAGACCGCCCTGTTCACCGCCATGTACACCACCGCTGACGGCACCCGCCGGTCCGGCACCCGGGCCCTGCCCGGGGCTCTGGGGGCCAGTCTGGGGTGGACCACAGTGACCAATCTGTTTTCCTGGTATGTGGACAATTTCGGGGACCGGACCCACATTTACGGCTCCGTGTACACCGTGGCATTGAGTATGCTGTGGCTGTACCTGTGCGTGTCCATCCTGTTCTACGGCGCGGCCCTGAACCGGTTTTTGACCGCCAACGGGAAAGATAAATTGTAGTTTATATCAGCACCGCACCCCTTGCCCCCCGCATTTATGAGGGGGGTGGCCCGAAGGGCCGGGGGGAGAAAAAAGAACTCCCCCAGTCAAAAATCGGTTCCGAAGAGCCGATTTTTGCCAGCCC
>JAFVWL010000044.1 GCA_017501695.1 Oscillospiraceae bacterium | reverse complement strand
GGCAAATAAATAAGGCCCCTTTAGGGGCATGCCTGTGAAATCTGCGCGGTTGGCAGACTATTCGACGAGCCTATAGGCTCAGCCGGAGACATGC
This sequence comes from Oscillospiraceae bacterium, assembly GCA_017501695.1. Classification (GTDB taxonomy): domain Bacteria; phylum Bacillota; class Clostridia; order Oscillospirales; family Oscillospiraceae; genus Faecousia. The sequence goes on along the minus strand of JAFVWL010000044.1, from coordinate 9,079 downwards.
CCCAGGGGGGCAGAGCAAACCACCGGCAAGGCCGGTGGTTATGATTGATGAGTTTATTTGTCAGACTTTTTTCGGATCAGGTTGGCACCGAAGCCAATTGCCACGGCAGCCAGCGCCGCCAGCATCACATACAGCAGGATGTCGCCGCTCACGGGGGTGTTGTCGATGGGATCGTTTCCGGCGGGGTCCGTGGGCTCCGCGGGAGGATTCGTGGGAGCTTCCGTGGGAGGCTCCGTAGGTTCCACGGTGGGATTCTCCATCACCAGCACCAGGGCGGAGATGGGCTCCACGGTAACGCTGCCCTGATGGCTGCCCAGAGCGGTGGTTCCGGCGGCATTGCCGTCGATGTAGACCACCCAGTTGCCCTCGGGCAGGGTGACGGTGGTGGCTTCCTTATTGGGGTTGAAAATCACGAAGATCCCGCCATTGTCCTCCCCGGGGATGCCGGGGGCAAAGTGGAAAGCGGACACATTGCTGTCCAGACCGGAAACTACGGTGACATAGGTCTTTACCGCTTCCAGACTGGTCATCCGCAGGGCGGGATGGGCCTTCCGGAAGGCAATGAGCCCCTTGTAGTAGTTATACACGTTCTGATAGGTTTCGTCGTTCAGGTTGTCCCACTTCAGACTGTTGATCTCGTCGGAGCTGGAGTAGCTGTTGTGGTCATAACCTCCGTTTTCCAGGGGCTTGGACCGCAGCATTTCCTCGCCGGCCTGGAAGAAGGGAACACCCTGGGACAGCATATAGATGCTGGCGGTCAGGTTGTTCATCCGGATCCGGTCCTCCAGGGTATCCTTGGAGTTGGACAGGGCCAGCTTGTCGAAGAGAGTCAGGTTGTCGTGGCAGGAAGCGTAGTTGACGGTTTGGGTGGGGGATTTGCACCAGTTGGCCATACCCTGGAAGCAGCCCTGGATCTTGCTGGTGTAGCCGCTGGCACCGGTGGCGTAGCCCTTCTCGGTGTCGTTGAACACGGAGCCCTTCAGACCGTCCCGGATGGTGTCGCTGAAGTAGGCAAAGCCGGGAGTCTTGGAGGAGTTGGTCTGGGTAGCCATGGTATAGCCCTGCTTGGTGACCTGGGTGGTCATGGTCCAGCCCTCGCCGTAGAAGATCACGTTGGGATGGGTTTTGTGGACTTCCTCCACGATCTGGTTGATGGTGACGGTGTCCAGCAGGCCCACCAGGTCGAAACGGAAGCCGTCAATGTGGTACTCCTCAACCCAGTACAGCACGGAGTCCACGATGTACTTGCGGACCATGGCCCGCTCGGAGGCGGTGTCGTTGCCGCAGCCGGAGCCGTTGGAGTAGGAACCGTTGTCGTTGATCCGGCTGAAATAACCGGGAACGATCTTGTTGAAGCAGAAGTCACCGGCGCTGTGCACATGGTTGTACACCACGTCCATGACCACGCTGATGCCGTTGTTGTGCAGCCCCTGGACCATCTGCTTGAATTCGGAAACCCGCACCGCGCCGTTGAAGGGATCGGTGGAATAGGAGCCTTCGGGCACATTGTAGTTCACGGGATCATAGCCCCAGTTGAACTGAGGAACATCCGGACGGCTTTCGTCCACGGAGCCGAAATCGTAAACGGGCAGCAGATGCAGATGGGTGATGCCCAGGTCCTTGATGTGATCCAGGCCTGTGGGGATGCCGTTGGCATTGGTGGTGCCGGTTTCGATCAGGCCCAGGTACTTACCCTTGTTGGTAATGCCGGAGCTTTCGTCCATGCTCAGATCCCGGACGTGGAGCTCATAGATCACCGCGTCGGTGATGTTCTGACCGGCGTGGGGGTCCGTGTCGTTTTCCCAGCCGTCGGGGTCCGTGGAATCCAGATCGATGACCATGGCCCGCTTGCCGTTGACACCGGTGGCCCGGGCATAGGGATCGCAGGCTTCGTTGACACTGCCGTCCACGGTGACGGAATAGGTGTAGTACACGCCGTTGAGGTCGCCGGCCTTTTCGGCAACCCAGGTGCCGTTGACATCGGCAGTCATGTCCAGAACTTCGATCAGATCGTCGGTGCCGTGGGTGCCGCTCTGATACAGGTTGACCTGCACCGCGTCCGCTGTAGGCGCCCAGACCCGGAAGGTGGTCTTGTCAGCAGTCCAGGTGGCACCCAGGTCCTTGCCCTCGTAGGTGAACTGGGCCTCGAAGGCCTCGGTGGAGTACACATTGGGCATGGAAACGGCATAATTCTCGCCGTTGTAGGTCAGGGTATAGCTGCTGTACAGGTCCAGGGGCGTCTCAGTGGTCAGCGTGTAAACGCTGCCGTTGGCAGTGACACCGGTAATGGGAACATTGCCGTCGGGGCCGGTGACGGTGAAGGCGGTATCGGCGTTGTCAATGGGATAGGTCATGGTGACCTGAATACCCACATTTTCCTTGTAGACCGCGCCGGTGAGCTTGATGCCGGAGACGATGTCATCACCCAGAACCAGCTCGTAGCCTTCAATGCCGGATTCCACATATACGTGGACAGTTCCGGACAGATAAGGTGCCACATCGATGAACTGGTCCATGTTCACATCCTTCTGGGCCCAGTTGGGAAGCTTGACGATGAAGCCCACCTGGGTGGTGCCGGTACCTACCTGGAAGGTGGCTACCATGTCGCCGTCTTCCTCCGCGAAGGGAACGTCTACGCCGTCCTGGCCGAAGTTCCAGAACCAGACACTCCAGTCGGTGTAATCTTCGTCGGGACGGTGGTAGTGAAGCTTGATCACCACGGCCTCGTCGGCGGGATCCGCGAAGCCGGGAACCGCCAGAAGGCTCAGGGTCATGACCAGGGCCAAGATCAATGCCGCCGCCCGTGTCAGTCGATTGTTTGCCATTTTTGTATCCTCCTCTGGTTTATCTTGGAAAACTGTACAAATTATACTATATAAAACCTGCCGTGTAAAGCCCAATTGTACAAATTAGAGCAAAAGGGCGGGGCGTTTCCGTGGAAACGCCCCGGTTGGGGATTCAGTAGTACAGTACCCGGATCAGGTCCGCACATTCGTCATAAGTCATGCCGCACCGCATCTCAGGATGATACAGAAGCTTCAGGATCAGTTCATCTACGGCGGTCAGTTCCTGAGGGGTGGAATAGCCGCTGTAACAGATGCTGTCGGACCGCAGGTCCGTGTCCTGGATCGGCCCCAATCCGTTGAAGATCTCCTCCAGAATCACGGAATTGCGGACATACTGGTCGATGTCCGACCGATAGCAGATGGTGGCATCGTAGATTTCATTATCCGTGTACCAGAAGGTCACACCACCGTCCATGCCGTAGAAATTGTCGCCGAGGTAGTTGACCATTTGCTCCTGGGTGCAGAAGTGGATCCACAGATTGGTGTCCCAGGTTTCCTCGGCAGGCGCGATGCCCGGGAACCCCTCGATGGTGTTCAGAAACCCGCAGAAACGCTCCAGTACCTGCAGGTCCTGGTCCGTGGGTGTGCCGTCAATGGAGTATCGGATGGGACCCGTCCATTTTTGCAGGAGTGATGGATCACCGGAGTCGGAGAATTCCGCGTCCAGGGCCACCTCCGAGAACCAGCGAATCACGTCTTCCACGTCTACTCCGGGGATGTACAGCGCAGAATGCTCCGGCGCTGTAGGTGCCTCCGTGGGCGGATCAGTGGGAGGGTCTGTAGGCGGGTCAGTGGGAGGGTCCGTAGGAGGGTCCGTAGGCGGGTCAGTGGGAGGATCCGTAGGAGGATCAGTTGGCGGATCCGTGGGCGGTAGGGTGGTGGGGACAGTAGGCGGCTCTGTTGGGGGTTCCGCGGGAATCCGGGATGCACAGGCACCCAACACCAATGCCGCAGCCAGCATAAGGACCAGTAAAAGCTTCTGTTTCATTCGCATCGCCCCTTTGGAATCAGGATAACACTATTATACACAGGACACACACGGGATGCAAGAACCAGCCTTGATTTTTGACGTGGGTCACCCTATAATGATGAAAAGGGGTGAAGCAATGAATCCGCATCCGGAACAGCCGTAAACGCTACCTGCTGATTCCAAATGCCAAGGTCGGTGTCAACTCTTTTATTAAGGTTTGCGAAGCAGAAGTTTTTGATTTCATTATCAGAATCTAATGGGACAGAATAGCAGCAGAAGTGAACAAATCAGTCTTTCATCATTTGTGCAAGATATTTTTTTGAATATTTCTTCTGAAAACGAAAAAAGAGGGCTGGCTCCGCTGAACAATCAGCGAAACCAGCCCTCAAATGCTCACGACCGTCGGCTCGAATCCATCATGCAGGTGTTTTGCATCTATGAAAATCGAGCGATTATTTTGGGTATAAAAACAGGAAAACCGCTAGAGACTCTAGCGGTTTTCGGGTTGCAGTTATTTAGACCACACTTGTTGGTGGGGGAGGACGGATTCGCTTTGCTGCGGCGAAGCCACGGCGGTTGCGACATGCCACCGGCATGTCGCTAAGAGCCGCCTTTCGAATCCGCCCTCCAAACACCCGTACGCAGAAAAAGACCAATCCAAAAGGATTGGTCTTTTTCTGGTGGGGGAGGACGGATTCGAACCATCGAAGCGAAACGCAGCAGATTTACAGTCTGTCCCCTTTGGCCACTCGGGAACTCCCCCATATTTACTTGCGGCTTGGAGCCGGTAGACGGACTCGAACCCCCGACCTACTGATTACAAATCAGTTGCTCTACCAACTGAGCTATACCGGCGTCTCGAACCGAACACGCTTATTATAGCACGGGATCGAAAAATGTCAAGCATTATTTTTGCTTTTTCGCAAAAATCTTTTCCGGATTTGATTTGCCCAAAAAAGACTGCGTTGAATTCCCTATGTCGTTGTGGTACAATTCAAGAATCTGTAAATCCTGGAGGAACTGGACACGGACTGCGCATAATTCGAGAACTCAACCGTTGGTTTGGCTGGTTTCCCCCTATAGTTGCTGGACTCAACCGGTCCGGTCTGGTATGCTTGGACCACACCAAGAAAAGGAAGTGCGAAACATGAAAACTCAAAAGCCGGAACGGGAGTATCTTCGCTCCTTCTTCCGTGGCAACCATCTGAATTTTATTGGGGCTGTGATCCTGTCGGCCCTGGGCGGCACCTTCGGCGTCGCTGCTTCCTGGATCCTGGGTGCGGTGACCGACTGCATGACCGCAGGAGATATGGAGGGCCTGATTGGGCTGGTGTGGATCGTCCTGGGAGGAACCCCGGTGCTGTGCGCGGTGCTGTGGCTGGGTCTGCGGGTGAAGGCACGGTTTGTCTACCGGGCCACGGCCCAGTATAAAGCCCTGGCCTTTTCCCGGATCAGCCGGAAAAGCATCAGCGCCTTTACCCGGGAAAACACAGGCCGCTATCTTTCCGCCCTGACCAATGATGTGACCTCTATTGAAAAGCAGTATCTGGACCGGATCCCCGACCTGGTGGAACAGGTGGTCAGCTTTACCGCGTCCCTTGGAGTCATGCTCTGGTTCAGCCCACCCCTGACCCTGGTGCTGGTCATCTCCAGCGCCTTGCCCATTGTGGTGTCCCTGGTCCTGGGCGGGAAGTATGCCCGGCTGGAAAAAGAGGTGAGTGATGAAAATGAGCATTACACGGGCAAGGTCAAGGACCTGCTCAGTGGCTTTGCTGTAATCAAAAGCTTTAAAGCGGAACAGGAAACCCAGGGGATCTATGGAGATGCAAGTGCCAATGCGGAGCGGGTGAAGGAACAAAAGGCCGGTTTTGCTGCGCTGGTAAACGCCTTGAGCAGCGCCGCGGGAATCCTGGCCCAGATGGGCACCTTCCTGGCCGGTGCCTACATGGCTATCCGGGGTGACATTACCCCCGGCACTGTGATGATGTTTGTCAATCTTTGCAACGGTGTCCTGTCTCCCATCCAGACCATTCCTGCTTACCTGGCGGAGCTCAGGGCGTCTATGGAGCTGATCCGGAAGCTGGCGACCCTGACGGAGGAAAACACTACCCGGTCCGGCGAAAAGATCCCGCCGGAAATGGAGGATGCCATCCGGTTCCGGAATGTGACCTTCGGTTATGAAGCGGACCAGCCGGTGCTGAAAAATCTGTCCCTGACTCTGGAAGCCGGCAAGAAGTATGCAGTGGTAGGTGCCTCCGGCTCCGGCAAGACCACCCTGCTGAATCTGCTCATGGGTGCCTACGACAGCTACTCCGGTGAAATCTCTGTGGATGGCCGGGAACTGCGGCAGATCGACCCGGAAAGCCTGTACGATTTAATGAGTCTCATCGGTCAAAACGTATTCCTATTCGATGATACCATCCGCCGGAATATTACGATGTTCCGGAACTTCCCCGATGAAGCGGTGGACTCTGCCGTGGAGCGCTCCGGCCTGAAGCCCGTGGTGGATGCCCGGGGTGAGGATTACCGGTGCGGAGAAAACGGTGTAGGCCTGTCCGGCGGTGAACGCCAGCGGGTCAGCATTGCCCGGAGTCTGCTGCGGAACACCCCGGTGCTCATGCTGGATGAGGCCACGGCGGCTCTGGACAATCAGACCGCTTTTGAGGTCACCGATGCCATTTTGAAACTGGAGGGCCTGACCCGATTGGTGGTCACCCACCGGCTGGAGGAAGCCCTTCTGAAGCAGTATGATGCCATTTTCGTCCTCCGGGACGGCCGTGTGGTTGAGCAGGGTACTTATCCGGAGCTCATGGCCAAAACCGGCTATTTCTATTCCTTGTACAACGTAACCAATTGATGCCAAAAGGCCAGTCCGTGACGGACTGGCCTTTTTCAGACTGTCGAAAAACCACGTCATTCCGAGCCAGTGCTCACACTGGCGTGGGAATCCGTTCTCCAAAATGTTTCGTTTTTGCTGAAAGTGCTCCTAAAACCGCAGGTTTTAGGGGATGCGGATTGCCACGTCGCCGCCTTTAAGGCGGCTCCTCGCAATGACATTCTTGTTTCGATACTTTTTTGACACGCTGCAAAAGGCCAGTCCGTGACGGACTGGCCTTTTTGTATGGTATCATTACAGTTCGATGTCCAGCTTGGCAACCACTGCGGCGCAACGGGGGCACAAGCCCTCCTCGTTGGCTTCCAGGGAGTGCATCCAGCACCGGGGACACTTGGTACCCTTGGCTTCAGATACGCCGATGGTCAGGGCAGGGTAGTTGACACCGGTGCCAACTTCAGCGCCTTCCTCAGGCTGGGCCCAATCGCAGGCAGATACGATGCAGATCTCGGCCAGATCCTTGCCGGCGCAGGCGGCATGGATGGCCTCGTCCTGGCAGGACAGGGTCACATGGGCCTCCAGAGCCTTGCCGATGCGCTTGTCAGCACGGGCCTTCTCCAGGATGCCGTTGACATCCTGACGAAGCTTCATGATGACGGACCACTGCTCCATGGCAGTCTCGTCCAGCACATAAGCATCGAAATTCTCGGGCATCTGGTTCAGCAGCACGTTGCGAACGTCATCGGAATCCAGATGGGGCATGGACTGCCAGATCTCGTCGCAGGTGAAGGCCAGGATGGGGGAGAAGACCTTGGCCATGGCATCCACGATCAGGTAAAGAGCAGTCTGGGCGGAGCGGCGGCGGCTGCCGGTGGCTTCCTCGCAGTACAGCCGGTCCTTGATGATGTCCAGATAGAAGCTGGAAAGCTCCACCACACAGAAATCATTCATGGCATGGGTGACCATGTGGAACTCGTAGCCGTTGTAAGCCTTCCGGATGGACTTGACCAGCTTGTCCAGCTTGGTCAGGGCCCACTTGTCCAGCTCTTCCAGCTCTGCGGCGGGAACCATGTCCTTGTTGGGATCGAAGTCGTTCAGGTTGGCCAGGCAGTACCGGGCGGTGTTGCGGAACTTCAGGTAGTTCTGGGCGATCTGCTTGAAGATCTCTTTGGAGCAGCGCACGTCAGCGTGGTAGTCGCTGGAGGCGGCCCAAAGACGGATGATATCCGCGCCGAAGTCCTTGATCAGGTCGGCGGGGTCCACGCCGTTGCCCAGACTCTTGTGCATGGCACGGCCTTGGCCGTCCACAACCCAGCCGTGAGTCAGGACCTGCTTGAAAGGAGCGCCCTGATCCAGCGCACCCACGCTGGTCAGCAGAGAGGACTGGAACCAGCCGCGGTACTGGTCCGCGCCTTCCAGATACACGTCCGCGGGCCACAGCTCGGGGGTCCGGTGCATCAGAGAAGCGTAATGGGTGGAGCCGGAGTCAAACCAGCAGTCCAGAGTATCGGTCTCCTTCTCGAAGACCTTGCCGCCGCAGTGGGGGCAGGTGAAGCCCTCGGGCACCAGGTCCATGGCCTCCTTCTCGAACCAGATGTTGGAGCCGTGCTCGTCAAAGAGGGCAGAGATCTTGGCGATGGAATCGGGGGTGGACACGGGCTTGCCGCAGTCCTGGCAGTAGAACACGGGGATGGGCAGGCCCCAGCGGCGCTGACGGCTGATGCACCAGTCGGCCCGCTCCCGGATCATGCTGACCATCCGGTCCTCACCCCAGGTGGGGAACCACTGGACATCCTCGATGGCCTTGACAGCCTGGTCCTTGAAGCTCTCCACAGAGCAGAACCACTGGGGAGTGGCCCGGAAGATGACGGGCTTTTTGCACCGGTCATGGTGGGGATAGGAGTGGATGATTTCCTCGGAAGCGAAGAGCATACCGGATTCCATCATATCCGCCTTGATGACGGGGTTGGATTCCTCGGTCTTCATACCGGCGTACTTGCCGGCGTAGTCGGTGTGACGGCCGTAGTCATCCACGGGCACCACCAGCTCCATGCCGTAGCGCATGCAGGTCTGGTAGTCATCGGCGCCGAAGCCGGGAGCGGTGTGGACACAGCCGGTACCGGAGTCCATGGTGACGTATTCAGCGTTGACCAGCCGGGAGGTCTTGTCCAGGAAGGGATGCTGGGCCAGCATATTCTCGAAGAACTGGCCGGGATAGGTGGCCAGGACCTCGTAGTTCTCGAAGCCGCCCATCTTCATGGTCTTCTCCATCAGGGCCTGGGCCATGATGTAAGTCTCGCCGTTCTCAGCCTTCACCAGCACATAAGCATCCCGGGGATGCAGGCAGATACCCATGTTGCCGGGCAGGGTCCAGATGGTGGTGGTCCAGATGACGAAGAAGGTCTTGCTCAGGTCAAACTCAGACAGCTT
>JAFVWL010000043.1 GCA_017501695.1 Oscillospiraceae bacterium | reverse complement strand
CTTTTCAAGCGGATTTTTCAATCCGCGTTCTTGTCATGCCCAAATTGCAAAAAAGAGTATCCAAAACAGTCGCCTGTCTTGGATACTCTCGTTTCTCTTTGGTTTGCCCTCCAGGTTATGTCACTAACTTAATGACATTGTGCTGCGGCAGGGGGTGCTTTTTTGGACAAAAAATGCAATGTATGGGGGATTGCAAAAAAAGTGCCCCTTTGGTATAGTAAAAATAACTAATTCTGCCGCCGGATCATACCTTTGCTTTGGAGGATTCTATGAACAAGAACCGATTTGCCAAACGGCCTCCCATGGGCTGGAACAGCTATGATTACTACGATACCAACGTCACCGAACCGGAGGTCCTGGCCAACGCGGAATTCATGGCCCGGCACCTGAAGCCCTTCGGCTGGGAGTATGTGGTGGTGGACATCCAGTGGTATGCCTGGAACACCGCCTCCATGCGGGACCGGTTCCAGTACATCCCCTTCGGCAAAAATGAAATGGATGGCTATGGCCGGCTGCTGCCCTGCCCGGAGAAATTCCCCTCCTCTGTGGGCGGGGCGGGTTTCAAGCCCCTGGCGGATAAGATCCACGGCCTGGGCCTGAAATTCGGCATCCATGCCATGCGGGGCATTCCCCGGCAGGCTGCCGAGCGCCATCTTCCTATCCTGGGTACCGGTGTGACGGCGGACATGGTGGCGGACCCTTCCTCCATTGCTCCCTGGAACCCGGATATGTACGGCGTCCGCAACTGCGAGGCGGGACAGAAATACTATGATTCTCTGATTGCCCTATACGCCGAATGGGGTGTGGACTTCATCAAGGTGGATGATATCTGCGCTACGGGCTTCGGCAAGGTCCGGGATTACAGCCGCCGCCATGAGGTGGAAATGCTTCACCGGGCCATTGAAAAGGCAGGACGGCCCATGGTCCTGAGCCTGTCCCCGGGCCCGGCCCTGGTGGAGGAAAGCTGGCACTACAAAAAATATGCCAATATGTGGCGCGTCACCGACGACTTCTGGGATGATTGGAAGGCGCTTGTGCATATGTTCGACCGGTGCGAAAAATGGCAGGACCATGTGCAGGAGGGCTGCTGGCCCGACTGTGATATGCTGCCCCTGGGACGGGTAGGCAGGCATTTCGGTCAGGAGCGGGACTGCGGGTTTACCCGGGAGGAGCAGAAGACCATGATGACCCTGTGGTGTATCTTCCGGTCGCCGTTGATGCTGGGGGCAGAACTGACCAAGCTGGACGACTGGACACTGTCCCTGCTTCAGAACCGGGAGCTGCTCCTGCTGAACCAGCGCCCATTCCAGCCGAGGCAAGTGTTCCGGGACCGGGAACAATGTGCCTGGGCCGCCGCGGACCCCGGGATGGGGGAGTGGTATGTGGCGATTTTCAATTTGACAGAGGAAGCGCGGGAGGTATCTGTGACCCTGGAGGAGTGCGCTTCCATGTTCCCGGAGAAAGTGTTTGTCCCCGCGGAGACGGTCCGGGATGTGTGGACCGGACAGACCGTCGCCATCGAAGACGGGACGATTCGCGGCTTGCTGCCGCCTCATGGCACCATGCTGCTGCACAAGGGCATTTATCAATAAAATCAGGAGGTACCACCTATGAAACAGGCAAAGGTTATTATCGACAAGGATTTTCAGGTCAGCCGCATTGACCGCAGAATCTACGGTTCTTTTATCGAGCATCTGGGACGGGCGGTGTACGATGGCATCTACCAGCCTGGCAGCCCCTTCGCCGATGAGCAGGGCTTCCGGAAGGATACCCTGGAGCTGGTGCGGGAGCTGGAGGTGCCTGTGGTCCGGTATCCCGGCGGCAATTTCGTCTCCGGCTATAAGTGGGAGGACGGGGTCGGGCCCAAGGAGGAACGGCCTAAGCGCATCGAGCTGGCCTGGACCGTGGTGGAGACCAACCAGGTGGGCCTGAATGAGTTCTCCGACTGGGCGAAAAAGGCCGGCACCGAGGTCATGATGGCTGTGAACCTGGGCACCCGGGGTGTGGCGGAAGCCATGGAACTGCTGGAATACTGCAACCTGGACCAGGGCACCCATTACAGTGAACTGCGGAAAAAGCATGGCTACGAGAAGCCCCACGGCATCAAACTGTGGTGCCTGGGCAATGAGATGGACGGCCCATGGCAGATCGGACACAAGACCGCCGAAGAATATGGCCGCCTGGCCAACGAGACTGCCAAGGTCCTGAAGGGTCTGGACCCCACCATTGAGCTGGTGGCCTGCGGAAGCTCCAATTCCCATATGCCCACCTTCGGCTCCTGGGAGGCCACGGTGCTGGAGCACTGCTACGACAGCGTGGACTATATCTCCCTGCACACCTATTACGATTTCCATGACAGGGACACCCGGTCTTTCTTGGCCAACAACGTGGACATGGACCGGTTTATCACCGATGTGACCCATATCTGCGACTATGTGAAGGCCCTGAAGCACAGCGACAAGACCATCAACCTGTCCTTCGACGAGTGGAACGTGTGGTACCACTCCGGGGAGCAGGATAAGAAGCTCCCCCGCTGGACTCAGAAGCCCCATCAGTTGGAGGATGTGTATGATTTCCAGGATGCCCTGCTGGTGGGCAGCATGCTGATCACCATGCTCCGTCACGCGGACCGGGTGAAGATCGCCTGCCTGGCCCAGCTTGTCAATGTTATCGCCCCCATTATGACCTCCGACACCGGTGCCTGGCGGCAGACCACCTACTATCCCTACTGGCTTACGGGCAAGTATGGCCGGGGCATCGTGCTGCAGACCCTGGTGGAGTCTCCCACCTACGAGACGAAGAAGTACGGCACCGTGAATTGTGTGGACTGCGTCTGCGTGTACAATGACGAGGCCGACGAGGTGGTGGTCTTCGCGGTGAACAAGGACCTGGATGAGGATATTGGCCTGACCATCCCCCTGCGGCAGTTCGGGGATTACCGGGTCATCGAGCATCTGTCCATGGAGCATGAGGATCTGTTCGCCGTGAATACAGAAGCGGACCCCAACAATGTGGTCCCCGCGCCCTGCGGCAACTCCCGGGTGGAGGACGGAACCCTGCGGACCACCCTGAACAAAAAGAGCTGGAACATGATCCGGCTGGGCAAGTAAATACCAAGGACCGGCCCGTGTGGGCCGGTCCTTTGCTTACAGATCCAATTCGGTGGCGGGGGTTTGGTTTTCCTTCCGGTACTGGGAGGGGGACATGCCGATGTGCTTCTGGAACACCCGGTTGAACTGGGAGAAGCTGGCGAAGCCGCAGGCCGATGCCGCCTCCGTAATGGGGGTCCGGCTGTTGATCAGCAGGGCCTGGACGTTCCGCACCCGGGTCATCTGGATGTAGTCCGTCAGGGTGAACCCCGTGACCTCCTTGAACTGCCGGGACAGGTAGCAACTGCTGATGTAGAACTGCTGGGCCAGGGATTCCAGGGACAGGTCCTCGGTGTAGTGGGTGTGGATGTAGCCGGTGATGGAGTAGATCTTCTGCTCCATGGGGCTCATCTCCGTCTGATTGGAGTACCGGTTCTGGTCCTGGTTCAGATACAGCAGGGTCAGAAATTCGATGAATTTCAAATGGATGATCAGATCCCGCATGGGGTCTGTTTTGTTTGCCAGGAGAAAAATGTCGTTAAGCTTTCGGTATACCCGCTTTTGCAGGTCCGGGTCAAACCGGAAAATGGGAACCTCCCGGTGGAAGACCCCGGAAAGCTGCTCGTACTCGTTGGACAGGCCTGTCACATTTCGGGGCAGGCAGAACTGGATGATCAGCCGCTTACAGGCCTCACCCACGGGATAATAGGTCCGGTGGAGCACGTTGGGCGGGATGCCTACAATGTCGAACATCTGCAGCCGGTAGGGATTGCCCTCCAGGAAGTGGGTGGCATGGGGGCACAGCACCACGCACAGCTCATAGAAGGTATGGAAATGCTGGAACTGCATATTGTTGTCCGCGTGGCGTTTGTCGTAGTCGAAAAAGTAGAACAGGGAATCTCCCTCGCAGTTGACCCGAATGTAGTATTCGTCTTCATACAGGGCAAGATTTTGCAGCAGCATAGGCACTCCTTTCAGACACGCAGGTCCGGGCAGTTTTCAAAGAAGAAGGGCTGGTCCATTTCACATTCCATTTCCGGCATGGCCCGGAAATCGCAGTCCCGAAATTGGACCCGGGCGGCATTGTGTCCGTATACGTATACCAGCCGCCGGTCCGTGAAGGCCGGACCGGTGGAGGGCCGCAGGTCATGGAAGCCCGTTTTGTAATCTGTAGTCCTTTGAAGCTCCAGAGTCACATTCCGGAAGCATATGTCTTCAATGGCATTTTCGTCTTCAGCGTACAGGAAAACCCCGTTCTCGCTTTGACAGAATATGTCGCTGAACCGGATGCTTCGGACGGTGCCCACCGGAGCGCCGGGCTTACGCTTCAGCACCGTGATGGCGATAGGCTCCGCCGCGCCCCAGAAAAACTCCTTTTTGAAGAGCTGGGTCTGAATGGCGATGTTGCGGAAGCTGACATTTTCGATCGAGCCCTGGTCCCGGAGCTGCAGGGAAATGCCCCGGTTGGAGCGGCTGATGACGCAGTTTTCCACCAGGATGTTCCGGAACAGGGCTTCGCTTTCGCTGCCGAATTTGATGGCGGCGCTGGCGGAGGTCAGGATGCAGTTCGTGACGGTAATGTTCTCGCAGGGACCGTACCGCATGGCCGCGGCGGTGTTCTTAAATACAAGACAGTCATCGGCGCACTCGATGTGACAGTTGGAGATCCGCACATTTTGGCAGTGATCCGGGTCGATGCCGTCGCAGTTGGCCATCCGCAGGTCGTTGTGGATCCGGATTCCGTCAATGACCACATCCCGGCAGCCCACCAGGTGGACGGTCCAGAAAGCGCTGCGGCGCAATGTTACGTCCCGGATAGTCAGATTCGCCACATTTTCCAGGAACAGCAGGGGAGCCCGGGGGTAGAAGCTGCCCTCAATGTGCCAGGGGTTTTCGTCTCCTTGCCAAATGGCCTGGTTGCCGTCAATGACACCCAGACCGGTGATGGCCAGATTCTCACAGTCCCGGGCGTACAGGAAAAAGTGTCCGGGCAGGCCGGTGTATTCGCTGTTTTCGTAGGAGGGGACCGGCCGCTTCCGGGGAATGTCCGGGTTGCCGGAGGGGGTGTAGTCTGCCAGAATATCGCTGCCTTTAAGCACAGCGCCCATTTCCAGGTGCAGCTCCAGATTGGAGCCAAGCACCAGCATCCCGGTCCGGTAGGTCCTGCCGCCGGGCAGCACCACCCGGCCTCCGCCCTGGGCGGCACAGGCGTCAATGGCCGCCTGAATGGCGGCGGTGTCGTTGGACGTGCCGTCTCCGGCGGCGCCGAAACGCAGAACATCGAATTCCATGGAAAGTACACCTCCGTTTGGTTTTCTTCAGTCTATCATATTCTGCGGCCGATGGCAAGAAATATTGCATCTTTTGTGCAACTGAACTAGATAAACGACGATAGATAGCAAAGTGAATGTGTTCACTTTGTTTAATATGAACAAAAAACAGAAAGGCTTGAAAACAATAAGAACAAAATATGCAATATATAAATTTGCAAATACACAAGTAATGCGTAGAATATGTCAAAAAATATGGTATGATAAAGCCATCCGGAATTTGCGGATAAGACAAGGAAGACAACTTCAGAATGGGAGGAAAATCATGACAAACTTTAAGAAATGGCTGGCTCTGGCCCTGGCTCTGGTGCTCTGCATCGGCGTGCTGGCAGGCTGCGGTCCTACCCCCACCCCTACCGATCCCCCTACGAATCCCCCTACCAATCCCCCTACGAATCCGCCCACCAACCCCCCCACGAATCCCCCTACGGACCCCACTGATCCCCCCAGCGCTTACTCCGAAGCTCCCTACATTACCGCTCTGGGCATCTATGGCAAGGTCGAAGACCGTCTGCCCGTCGAGGAAGACATCTTTGTCGAGAATGCTGACTACCTGACCGTCGGTGTTTACGGCGGCGAGCTGCGCCGGGCTGCTGACGGCGGCAACTGGTCCAACGGCAAGCCCATCGAAGAGGGCCTGTTCCGCTTCACCACCCAGGGCACCGTGGAACCCAACGTTGCCAAGAGCTACGATGTCAACGAAGACTACACCGTTTACACCATCCACCTGCGTGAAGGCATGAAGTGGTCTGACGGCCAGCCCTTCACCGCTGAGGACTGTGTCTGGTTCTACAACAAGGTCTGCCTGAACAAGATCGACTCCAAGGGCGTCCGCAACTGCCATAAGGCCGGCGGCGAGAACGCTGTTGTTGAGAAGGTTGACGATGTGACCTTCACCGTTACCTTCGCTGCTCCCAAGTACGACTTCATCGAGGCTCTGACCGTCGACCTGAAGTGGCACTACGCACCCAAGCATGTCTTCGAGGCTTTCGTTGACGCTGCCATCGCCGGTGACGATGCCACCGCTCTGGCCGAGGCCAAGAAGATCTCCGGCAGAGACTACAAGGACGCTGCCGACGCCGGCAAGAAGCTGCTGTACTACTTCTGGAACGAGCCCGGTGTTCCTACCCTGAACCCCTACGTCCTGTCCACCGAGGAAGGCAAGAACAACGTGAAGGGCGAATACTACGAGTACATCCGTAACCCCTACTACTGGAAGGTCGACACCGCCGGCCAGCAGCTGCCCTACATCGACAAGATTGTTGGTATCACCGTTTCCAATGTGGACCAGCAGCTGATGCTGTTGCTGGGCAACCATGTTGACTTCTTCACTCCCGCCGCTGACGAGATCAGCACCATTCTGGAAGCCGAGACTCCTTTCGACATCTATGAGTGGACCAAGGATAAGTGGGGCGAGGCTGGCACTCAGATCCACTTCAACCTGGCGATTGCCGATCCCAACCTGAACGCTCTGTTCAACAACCCCGCCTTCCGTGAGGCTGTTTCCATCGCTGTTGACCGCGAAGAGTTCGTGGGCATCTACTCCGGCGGCTGGCTGAAGCCCGGCCAGGCTGCTCCCGGCAAGGGTCAGCTGGGCTACTCCGAGGAGTGGACCAACAAGTGGACCGAGTACGACGTGAACAAGGCCAAGACTCTGCTGGAGTCCTGCGGTCTGGTCATGGGTGACGACGGCTTCTACAACTTCGCTGATGGCACCGATTTCGTTCTGACCATCACCTCTGTTGCCGACAGCGGCGCTGCCGAGACCTTCAAGGTCCTGGAGCCCTACTACCGCGCGGCTGGCATCAAGGCTGTCTTCAAGGACGCTGAGCGCTCCATCATCGATAACGATCTGCTGGCTGGCACCATCGAGTGCATGCTGCTGCCCGTTACCCCCATCGGTGACGTTTCCATCGTTCTGAAGCCCAACTCCATGGTTCCCGGCTACGCTACCAACATCGCTTGGTACGGCAGCATGACCAAGGAAACCGCTACCGGCGACCTGCTGAAGCTCATCGAGCTGAAGGAGCAGTTGGATAAGACCGGTGATCCCGCTGAGCGTGAGAGCATCGCCCTGCAGATGCTGGCCCTCCACGAGCAGAACCAGTGGACCATCGCCTATGCTCAGAGCGACGTGTTCTACCTGGCCACCAACCCCAGAATCCGGAACGTGCTGGTCGACGGCGTGTTCTCCGATCTGTACCGTGACCTGGGCATCGCCCACTGCCACTGCTGGTATATCCAGGAGTAATTCCCGGAGCTTCCGGCGAAACTTCATAATTGACCATATGATTTGACGATGCGGGAGGTATTTTCCACAAGAATTTACCTCCCGCATTTTCAGTAAGAAAGGATGTAAGCAAATGCTTAAATACATAGGAAAGCGGCTGCTGATGTTCATTCCGACGATCCTGATTATTTCCGTCCTGATATTCTTTATTATCCAGCTTCCTCCCGGTGACTATGTTACCTCGTATGTGGCGGCTATGGCTGCCGAAGGCGAAATCTTTACCGCGGAAGAGATCCAGGAATTGCGGGTGTACTACGGTCTGGATGACCCCTGGTATATACAGTATTTCGACTGGATGAAAGGGATCATCACCGAGGGTGACTTTGGATTCTCCTTTGAGCACAACAAGCCTGTGTGGGATGTGATCATGGAGCGCTTGCCGCTGACACTGGCGGTATCCTTCGTGATCCTGGTATTCCAGTATGCCGTATCCTTGCCCGTTGGCATCTACTGTGCCAACCATCAATACTCTGTCGGTGACTACTTCTGGTCCTTTGTGGGCTTCGTCGGTACGGCAACCCCCAATTTCCTGCTGGCCATAATCATCATGTACTGGATCTATGTGGAAACCGGCGAGGTCTATCTGGGCCTGTTCAGTACGGAAATGCTGGCAAACGGTATGCGCTGGGAGTATGTGCCGGAATTCCTGTTCCGGTGTCTGATCCCGCTGATCGTTATCGGTACCTCCGGCACCTGCGGCATCATCCGTACGGTCCGTGCCCAGATGCTGGACGAGCAGTCCCGGCAGTATACCCTGACCGCCCGGGCCAAGGGCTGCAGCGAGGCGACCATTACCTATAAGTACTGCCTGCGGGCGGCGCTGAACCCCGTGGTATCCGGTCTGTCCGGTTCTCTGCGGACCATTTTCTCCGGTTCCACCGTTTCCGCCATCGTTATGAACCTGCAGATTCAGGGTCCTGTGCTTCTGGCCGCCCTGAAATCCCAGGATATGTATCTGGCAGGCACCATCGTCATGGTTCAGGCGATTCTGGTCGTTGTTGGTACGCTGTTGTCGGATATTGCCCTGGCATGGCTGGATCCCCGCATCAGATTCTCGGAAAGGGGCTGAGTATATGGCATTCTTCAAAAAGAAAAAAATCGAAAAAGATGAGTCCTATTACCTGGCTTCCCAGTGGACCCTGATGTGGCGCAAACTGAAAAAGCATACGCTGGCGAAGATCTCTATGGTCATTCTGCTGATTCTGTATCTGGGCGCAGCGTTTGCGGATTTTCTCGCACCCTACGGCCTGGAGGAATTCTCCTCTCTGTATAAAGACACCGCGCCTACCAAGATCTACTGGTCCGATGAGGAAGGCAATTCCTGCGCGCCCTATGTGTATAAGCTGAAGAAGGAAAATATCAAGGGCCGGGACGAAAACGGTAAGCTCTATATGGAGACTGTGGTCACCGAGGACACCAGCGAGAAATTCTATCTGACCTTCTTTGTGGAAGGCTGCGAGTATAAGATCTTTGGCTTGATCCCCGGCAATATCCACCTGTACGGTCTGGTCAATGAGGCCGGTGAGGTGGACCGTTCCGCCCGAATTAATATCTTCGGCGCGGACCGGTACGGCGGCTGCATTTTCTCCCGCATTCTGTTCGGTGCCCAGGTTTCCCTGACGGTGCCCTTCGTATCCGCGGCCATCAGCTTTGTGCTGGGCATTTTGCTGGGCGGTGTCTCCGGCTACTTCGGCGGCTGGATCGACAATGTGATCCAGCGCGTTATCGAAGTGCTTTCCGCCATTCCCAGCATCCCTTTGTGGCTGGCCCTGTCCGCCGCCATTCCTCCGGATATTTCCGTATCCGCCATGTACCTGTATATTACGATCATTCTGTCCTTCATTGGCTGGACGGGCCTGGCCCGGGTGGTCCGCGGCAAGTTCATCTCCCTTCGGAATGAAGACTTTGTCATGGCTGCCAGACTGGCCGGTGTCAGTGACTTCAAGATCATCGTCAAGCACATGGTCCCCGGTTTCCTGAGCTATCTGATCGTGAATCTGACCCTGGGTATCCCCGGTTCCATTCTGGGCGAGACTTCCATGAGTTATCTGGGCCTGGGTATGAAGGCCCCTGCCACCTCCTGGGGTGTGCTGCTGCAGGAGACCGAGCGCCTGGCCGATGTGGCCCAGTGCCCCTGGAAGATGATCCCCCTGATTTTCGTTATCGTCACCGTTCTGGCCTTCAACTTCCTGGGCGACGGTATGCGTGACGCCGCTGACCCCTATAAGTAAGAACAGAAAGGAGCGTATAAGATGGATAACAATAACATCATTGAGGTCAAGGACCTCAGGATCAACATCAAGATCGACGAAGGTACGCTGACCGCTGTTCGTGGTGTGAATTTTGAGATCCGCAAGGGTGAGACTCTGGGTCTGGTGGGCGAGTCCGGCTGCGGCAAGTCCCTGACCAGCAAGGCCATCCTGGGTATCAACGAAAAGAAATGCAAGGCCGAGGGTGAAATCTGGTTCGAGGCCGATGAACTGGGCCGGGTGGACCTGCTGACGCTGAATCCCCGGGGCAAGGAGATCCGCTCCGTCCGGGGCAAGCAGATCTCCATGATCTTCCAGGAACCCATGGTGGCCTTCTCTCCCATGTACACCATCGGCAACCAGATCAACGAGGCAACCCTGCTGCACATTACCAAGGATAAGAAAAAGGCCAAGGAGATCTCGCTGGAGGTCATGCGGAAGGTGGGCATCGCCAACGCGGAGAAGCGTTACGACCAGTATCCCCATGAGTTTTCCGGCGGCATGCTCCAGCGGGCCCTGATCGCCATGGCACTGGTGTGCAATCCCAAGCTGCTGATTGCCGACGAGCCCACCACCGCCCTGGACGTGACCATCCAGGCCCAGATCCTGGAACTGATGAAATCTCTGCAGAAGGATTTCGGAATGTCCATCCTGTTCATTACCCATGACCTGGGTACCGTGGCCAGGATGTGCGACCGGGTGGCGGTCATGTATCTGGGCAAAATCGTGGAATCCGCCCCAGCGGTGGAAATCTACAAGAATCCCCAGCACCCCTACACCCAGGGACTTATCGGTTCCGTCCATAAGATCGGCACCAAGAATCAGGAGCGCCTGTTCTCCATTGAAGGCACTGTGCCCCTGGCCCTGAATCTGCCCGCGGGCTGTGGCTTCTATGACCGCTGCCACAAGCGCATCGAGGGCGTCTGCAATGTCTACGACCCCAGCCTAGTGGACATCGGTGAGGATCATAAGATCGCCTGCTTTGCCTGCACCGGCTGTCCCAACGCCCCTAAGAACCAGGAGGTGACCGACAAATGAGTGAATCCAAAAAGATTCTGGATGTGCAGAACATCCATATGCGGTTCAACTCCAAGGGTATCTGCGTCCGGGCGGTCACCGATGTGAGCTTCACTGTCAATGAGGGCGAGACCATCGGCATCGTGGGCGAGTCCGGCTGCGGCAAGACCACCCTGGGCCGCTGTATCGTCCGGGCCTATGAGCCCAGCGAGGGCACGGTCCTCTATACCGCCGCCAACGGGGAGGTCATCGACTTCCTGCGGATCGACAAGAAGACCATGAAGGAATACCGCAAGGAGATCCAGATGATCTTCCAGGATCCCTATTCCTCCCTGGATCCCCGTATGACGGTTCTGGACATTATCAAAGAACCCATCCTGGCCAACTATCCCAAAATGCCCAAGGCAGAGGTGGAGAAGAAGGTCATGGACATCGCCGCCAAGGTGGGCCTGAATACCACCTATCTGAAACGGTATCCCCACGCCTTCTCCGGCGGCCAGCGGCAGCGCATCGGCATCGCCCGGGCCCTGGTGCTGAATCCCCGGGTCATCGTCTGTGACGAGGCCGTATCCGCCCTGGACGTTTCCATCCAGGCCCAGGTTATCAACCTGCTCCACGATTTGCAGAAGGAATTCAACCTGACCTATCTGTTTATCAGCCACGACCTTTCCGTGGTGGAGTACATCTCCGATAAGGTGGGCGTCATGTATCTGGGTAAGCTGGTGGAATACGCGCCCACCAAGGCCCTGTTCTCCAAGCCCCTGCATCCGTACACCGAGAGCCTGCTCTCCGCGGTGCCGGTGGCGGACCCCACGGTCCAGAATGAGCGCATTCCCCTGGAGGGTGAGATCCCCAACCCTGCCAATCCGCCCACGGGCTGCTATTTCCACACCCGCTGCCGCTACTGCACGGAAACATGTAAGCAGGAGGCACCGGCCTATGTGGAACTGGAGCCGGACCACTTTGTGGCCTGCCACCGGGCACGGGAGCTGAAGCTGAGAGGATTCTCCTATGACGAATAAGAAAAAGCTGATTATTTTTACCGACAGCGGCGATACCATCATTGACGAGGCCACCCAGGTCTACGATGACCGGGGCATCGTCCTGGAGGCCGATTTTATTCCCGGTGCCGGGGAGGTGCTGAAGCAGCTCCATGACGAGGGCTTCACCATCGCCCTGGTTGCTGACGGCGAATGGGAGTCCTTCCGGAATGTGTACCGGGTCAACGGCCTGGGCTACTGCTTCGATGCCTGGGTGGTATCCGAAGTGGTGGGCAAGCAAAAACCGGCGCCCATCATGTTCCAGTCCGCCTTTGAGAAGCTGAACCTGACGGAGGCTGACCGGTCCCGCATTGTGATGGTGGGAAACAACCTGAAAAAAGATATTGCCGGTGCCAATCGCCAGGGCCTGATCTCCGTGTGGCTGGATTGGTCGCCCCGGTATTTCCACACGGTGGAGGAGCCGGACTGGCAGCCGGACCACATCATCCATACCCCCGCGGAGCTGATCCCCCTGGTGCATATGCTGGAAGCAGAACTGGAAAACCAATGAATTTGAGGTTATGCCTATGAAAAATACGGCACAATGCGTTTCCGTCGAATCCAAGCTCCGGGCGCTTATCGAGGCGTTCTGCCCAATCCTCTATGAGGACGATGAGATCTTCCTGGAAAATATGAAGGACCGGAATCTGGCCGGTGACGATATCCGCCGCTACCAGCACTGGGAATGGACCCAGGGCGTGGGACTGTACGGCCTGTGGAAGCTCTTTGACCGGACCCGGGATCCCCAATATCTGGATATTCTGGTGAAATACTTCGACAGTCAGCTTGCCATCGGCTTTCCTGCCCTGAATGTCAACACCATGGCCCCATTTCTGACCATGTCCTATGTGGGCGAATATCTGGGGGAGGAGCGGTATCTGGCACCCTGCCGGGAAAGTGCCCGGTGGATCATGGAGCGTTTTCCCCGGACCGAGGAACGGGGCCTGCAGCATATGACCTCGGATACGCTGAACGATCAGGAACTGTGGGATGACACCCTGTTTATGACCGTGCTGTTCCTGGCCAATATGGGCCGCATCGAGGGCAAGCGGGAATACATCGAGGAAGCACAGTACCAGTTCCAGCTCCATGCCAAGTACCTGGCGGATCCGAAAACCGGCCTGTGGTACCACGGCTGGACCTTCAACGGCAGACACAATTTTGCCGGGGCCTTCTGGGGCCGGGGCAACTGCTGGGTCACCATCGCCATTCCGGAGTTCCTGGATATGGTGGACTGCGATGGCGACGTGGAGAATTTCCTGGCCCAGACGCTGCTGCGGCAGATCGAGAGCCTGAAGCAATATCAGGACGAAGGCGGAATGTGGCACACCCTGATCGATGACCCCACTTCCTATGTGGAGGCCAGTGCCACCTGCGGCTTTGGCTACGGGATTCTCCGGGCGGTCCATATCGGTCTGATCCCTCCGGAATATGAGGCCGTGGCCTGGAAGGCCCTGGAGCCCATCCTGGAATGTATCGGTGACGACGGTGTGGTCCATCAGGTGTCCTACGGTACCCCCATGGGACGGGAAACCAAGGATTTTTACAAGAACATCGAGCTGCGGCCCATGCCTTACGGTCAGGCCCTGGCTATGCTGTTCCTTGCGGAATGTCTGCGCTGACGGAAAGACACCGGCGCGGCATTACGGAAATATCAAATATGCTTACATAATGAGCGGCTATAGTGGGGAAATGAGGTCGCTGGGCCTCGTTTCCCCATGTTTTCAAAAAGGAAAATACAAGTGCGGCCCCCCGGCACACTTTATCAATATGGAACGAATATTTAGGAGGAATATATATGAACGAGTTACCTGTCATGAAGCCTTACATCGGCGGCGCGTGGATCGAAAGTGAAAGCCGGAAGTTTACCACCATCTATGACCCCTCCACCGGAAAGCCCATTGCCCAGGTCCCTCAGTGCACCGCCGCTGAGGTTGAGAAGGCCATTGCTGCCGCAAAGGCAGCCTATCCCGCCTGGAAGAATACCCCCGTCCGCAGCCGCGCCAACATTATGATGAAATTGCGCAACCTTATCGAGCGGGACAAGGACGAACTGACCCGGATGGTTGCCACCGAAAACGGCAAGTGCTGGAGCGAAGCCGCCGGCGATGTGGCCAAGGCTCTGGAAATGACCGAACTTGCCTGCTCCGCCCCCAGCCTGCTGATGGGCGAGAGCCTGATGGATACCTCCAAGGGCTATGACACCACCCTTTACCGGGAGCCCATCGGTGTGTTTGCCGGTATCGCGCCCTGGAATTTCCCTGCCATGATCCCCGTGGGCTGGATGGCCCCGCTGGCCATTGTCTGCGGCAATACCTTCGTTCTAAAGCCCGCTTCCACCACCCCCATGACCTGCATGAAATTCGCGGAGCTTTACAAGGAAGCCGGCGTTCCCGATGGCGTGTTCAACATCGTACCCTGCTCCCGCACGGAGGCGGAAATCCTGCTGACCCATCCCGATGTCCGGGGTATCACCTTTGTGGGCTCTACGGAAGTGGGACTGCACGTGTATTCCACCGCCGCTGCCCATGGCAAGCGGGTCCAGGCCCTGTGTGAGGCCAAGAATCACGCCCTGGTGCTGAAGGACGCGCCCATTACTCGCACCGCCGCCGGCATTATGAATTCTGCCTTCGGCTGCGCCGGCGAGCGCTGCATGGCCCTGCCCGCCGTGGTTGTGGAAGAGGAGATTGCTGACGCACTGGTCGCCGAGCTGGTCCGCCTGTGTAAAGAGCAGAAGGTCGGCCCCGCCTATGACAAGACCTCCAATCTGGGTCCTGTGGGCAGCAAGTCTCACCAGAAATTCGTGCTGGACTGGATCGAGAAGGGCATCGAAGAAGGCGCCCAACTGGTTCTGGACGGCCGGAATGTGAAGGTGGAAGGTTACGAGGACGGCTACTACATTGGCCATACCATTTTCGACCATGTGACCGAGGATATGACCATTGGCAACCGTGAGGTTTTCGGCCCGGTTCTGTGCATCAAGCGGGTAAAGAGCTTCGAGGAAGGCCTGGCCCTGATGAACCGGAATCCCTTCGCCAACGGCAGCGTGATCTTCACCCAGAACGGCTACTATGCCCGGGAGTTTGCCAAGCATACCGACGGCGGCATGGTTGGTGTCAATGTGGGCATTCCTGTGCCCATCGGCGTGTTCCCCTTCTGCGGCCATAAGCGTTCCTTCTTCGGGGACCTGCACTGCCACGGTAAAGATGCTTTCCGCTTCTATACCGAGAGCAAGTGCGTCACCGTCCGCTGGTTTGACGAGGAAGAGATGAAGAAGGAAAACGTGGACACCTGGGACGGCAGCGCCCTGTAAAGGAGGCTCGCGGTATGCGCTATATCACCTTTGACCAGTCCCGTCCCTACGACCTGGTGCTCCTGGGCCGTGTGGCGGTGGACTTTAACCCGGTGGACTATTTCCAGCCTCTGGAAGATTGCACCACCTTCAAGAAATATGTGGGCGGCAGCCCCGCCAACATTGCCGTAGGCGCGGCCCGGCATGGCCTGAAGATCGGCTTCTTTGCAAGAGTCTCCGACGACCAGTTGGGCGATTTCGTGGTCCATTTCTTTGAAAAGGAGGGCATCGACACCTCCCGGATCCGCCGTTGTACCAATGGCGAGAAGATCGGCCTGACCTTTACAGAGATCCTCAGCCGGGACGAAAGCAGCATCCTCATGTACCGCAACTGCATCGCGGACCTGCAGCTTCACCCCGACGACATTGACGAAGACTACATCAAAAACACCAAGGCTCTGCTGATTTCCGGCACCTCCCTGGCGGCAAGCCCCTCCCGGGAAGCGGCCCTGAAGGCCGTCATGCTGGCCAAGCGGTTTGGAACCAAGGTCATCTTCGATGTGGACTACCGCAGCTATAGCTGGAAGAATATGGACGAGGTTTCCATTTACTACTCCATGGTTGCCCGGGACGCGGACATCATCATGGGCAGCCGGGAGGAGTTCGACCTGATGGAGCGGCTCATTGAGCCGGGCCGCACGGACCGACAGACCGCCGAGTATTGGCATCGCCGCAGCGCGAAAATCGTTATCATCAAGCACGGAAAGAAGGGCTCCACTGCCTACACCTGCGACGGCAAGCACTACACGGTCCGTCCCTTCCCGGTGGAGGCACTGAAATCCTTCGGCGGCGGTGACGGCTATGGCGCCGGCTTCTTCTACGGCCTGTATCACGGCTGGGATATGTACGACTGCCTGGAATTCGGCTGTGCCCAGGCGTCCATGATGGTCGCCGCGCACTCCTGCAGCGAGGAAATGCCCTACGCTGACCAGGTCCATGAATTCATCCGCAAGAGCAAGGAAAAATACGGTGACACCGTATGCTGCGACAGGGAGGAGAACCCATGAGCATCATGACTGTGGGCCAGGCCATTGTAAAATTCCTGGATAATCAGTATGTGGAGCTGGATGGCGTGGAAACGAAATTTGTGGACGGCGTGTTCACGATCTTCGGTCACGGCATTGTGGTGGGCCTGGGTCAGGCACTGGACGAAAACCCCGGTTCCCTCCGGGTCTATCAGGGCCGGAATGAGCAGGGCATGGCCCATGTGGCCACGGGCTTTGCCCGGCAGCATAACCGTCGGAAGATCATCGCCTGCGCTTCTTCCATCGGCCCCGGTGCCGCCAATATGGTCACCGCTGCCGCCACCGCCACCGTCAACCGGATCCCCTTGCTGCTGCTGCCCGGCGATACCTTCGCCGTCCGCCAGCCGGACCCGGTGCTGCAGCAGATCGAGCAGGAAAACTGCCCCAGCGTCACCACCAACGATGCCTACCGTCCCGTGTGCAAGTTCTGGGACCGGATCACCCGGCCCGAACAGCTCATGTCCACCCTGGCCCAGGCCTTCCGGGTGCTGACGGACCCGGTCCAGACCGGTGCGGTCTGTGTGGCCCTGTCCCAGGATGTGGAGGGTGAGAGCTACGATTACCCCGACTATTTCTTCCGGAAGCGGGTCCACCGGATCCGCCGTCCCGTGCCCTGCCGGGAAGACCTGATGGAGCTGGTGTCCCTGATCCGGGCCAGCAAGAAGCCCATGGTCATCTGCGGCGGCGGTGTCCGGTATTCCGAAGCCGGTGCCACCCTGGAGCGCTTCTGTGAAACTTTCCGGATTCCCTTTGCCGAGACCCAGGCGGGCAAGAGCGCCTGCCGGTCCTCCCATCCCTGCAACCTGGGCGGCGTGGGTGTCACCGGCAACTTGTCCGCCAACCGAATCGCCAGAGACGCGGATCTGATCATCGCTGTGGGCACCCGGCTGTCCGACTTCACCACCGGCTCCAAGGAGCTGTACGGCAGGACCAAGCTTGTGGCCATCAATGTCTCCGCCTTTGACGCCAACAAAATGGATGCGGCTATGGTCATCGGCGATGCCAAAGCCACCCTGGAAGCTGCCGAAGCGGACCTGACGGGCTATGTCAGCGGCTACAACGGCGAGATCGAGGCGGCTAAGCAGGCCTGGAATGAGGAATACGCCCGCCTGGCAGCTTACCGCTACGGCGAGAATTTCCGGCCTCTCATCGCCGCCCGGCACGAAGCCACGATCCCCGAACAGGTGGCGCTGAACGGCGGCGTGATTACCCAGGTTTCTGCCATCACCCTGATCCGGGACATTGTTGATCCCGATGCCATTATCGTAGGTGCCTCCGGCAGTCTGCCCGGTGATCTGCAGCGGATGTGGACCACGGACCAAAAGGATGCATACCAGATGGAATATGGCTTCTCCACCATGGGCTATGAGATCGCCGCTTCCCTGGGTGCCAAGCTGGCCTGTCCTTCTCAGGAGGTCTACGCCATGTGCGGCGACGGTGCCTTCCTGATGATGCACAGCGAGCTGATCACCTCCCTCCAGGAGGGCAGAAAAATCAACGTCCTGCTCTTCGACAACTGCGGTTTCGGCTGTATCAACAACCTGCAGATGTCCAACGGCATCGGCAATCTGGCTACGGAATTCCGCTACCGGGACGAGGCCGGCAAGCTCAATGGCGGCCTGATCCCCATCAACTACGCCATGGTGGCCGCGGGCTACGGCTGCAAAACCTATACCGCCACCACGCTGGAGGAACTGAAAGAAGCCCTGGAGGATGCCAGAAAGCAGACCGTTTCCACCCTCATCGACATCAAGGTCCTGCCCAAGACCATGACCGACGGCTACGGTGCCTGGTGGAATGTGGGCCTGGCCTCCACAACTTCCGTGGAAGCCCAGCGCGAGGCCTATGAAAACCTGGTAGAAAGCCGGGCAAAGGCAAGAAAGTATTGATTGGAGGACATAGTATGTTTTCTGGTAAAAATGTAAAGCTGGGCATTGCTCCCATTGCCTGGACCAACGATGACCTGCCGGAGCTGGGCGGGGAAAACACCTTCCAGCAGTGCGTCAGCGAAATGGCCCTGGCGGGCTTCACCGGCTCCGAGGTGGGCAATAAGTACCCCAGAGATCCCGCGGTCCTGAAGCCCATGCTGGAGCTCCGGGGCATCGAGATCTGCAACGCCTGGTTCTCCACTTTCCTGATCAGCAAGCCCTATGAAGAAACGGAAGTGGAATTTGAAAAGCACGTGGCATTTCTCGCGGCCATGGGCGCGAAAGTGGTGGGCGTGTCCGAGCAGAGCTATTCTACCCAGGGCATCCAGACCCAGCCTGTCTTTGAGGGCAAGTATGTGATGAACGATGCCGAGTGGGAAGCCCTGTGCCAGGGATTGAACAAGCTGGGCAAGCTGAGCCTGGAAAAGTACGGCGTTGCCCTGACATTCCACCATCACATGGGCACCGTGGTCCAGTATGGCGACGAGACGGAGCGGCTTATGGCCGGCACGGATCCGAATTATGTAAACCTGCTCTTTGACTCCGGCCACTTCGCCTACTGCGGCGAGGACCCGGTGGAAATGGTCACCCGCTTCGCCCGCCGCGTCAAGCACGTCCATCTGAAGGACATCCGCCCCGACGTAGTGAATCGGGTGCGCCAGGAGCGGCTCAGCTTCCTGGAGGGTGTGCGCCAGGGTGCCTTTACCATCCCCGGCGACGGGTGTGTGGACTTTGATCCCATTTTTAAGGTCCTGGCCGAATCCGGTTACCAGGGCTACATGGTAGTCGAAGCGGAGCAGGACCCCGCCAAGGCCAACCCTCTGGAATATGCTATCCGGGCCAGAAAATTCATCCGGGAGCATACCGGTCTGTAATTCTAAAAATTGTAGTTTATAAAAATGAACACGTCATTGTGAGGCCCGAAGGGCCGTGGCAATCCCCTTCAAGTTTCCGGGAGCTTTCGGAAGAAAACCATATGGGTTCCCGGATTTATGCCACATTTTCTGCAACGGCGGCTGTTGCGTTTCCACACGGGATTGCCACGTCGCCGCCTTTCGGGCGGCTCCTCGCAATGACGCATAGAGATATAAACTACAATTCATCCATCATATTAGGAGGAAACTATATGGTAACTGTCGGTATTATCGGCGCGGGCCGGATTGGCAAGGTCCATACCGAAAGCATTTGCAATTACGTTCGCAACGCAAAGATCAAAACCGTTGCTGACCCCTTTATGAACGAAACCACGGAGCATTGGCTCAAGTCCATGGGCGTGGAAAACACCTGCAAGGACTACCACGAGATCCTGAACGATCCCGAAATTCAGGCGGTTCTGATCTGCTCCTCCACCAATACCCATTCTCCCATCTCCCTGGAAGCCATCGCCGCGGGCAAGCACGTGTTCTGCGAGAAGCCCATCGACCACGACCTGACCAAGATCAAGCAGGTGGTGGAGGCCCTGAAGGGCAGCGGTATCAAGTACCAGGTGGGCTTCAACCGCCGCCATGACCACAACTTCGCCGCTGTGAAGCAGGCCATCGTGGACGGCAAGGTGGGCGATGTACACATTATCAAGATCACCTCCCGGGACCCCGAGCCCCCCAGCGCGGAATACGCGGCGGTTTCCGGCGGTATGTTCCTGGATATGACCATCCATGATTTCGACATGGTCCGTTTCCTGGCCGGCTGCGACGCGGAGGAAATCTATGTCCAGTCCGCGGTTCTGGTGGACCCTGCCATCGGCGAAGCCGGTGACGTGGATACCGCCGTCATTACCCTGAAAATGGAAAACGGCGCCATTGCCGTTATTGACAATTCCCGCCGTGCCGCCTATGGCTACGACCAGCGGGCGGAGGTATTCGGCTCCAAGGGCATGGTGGCCACTGCCAACGATACCCTGTCCACAGCGGTGCTTTCCAACGCCGAGGGCGTCACCGGGGAAAAGCCCCTGTACTTCTTCCTGGAGCGGTATATGCAGAGCTTCGCTACCGAGGTTAAGGGCTTTATCCATGCCATTGAAAATGACACCGATACTCTGGTGGGCGTGGAAGACGGTCTGAAGCCCGTGCTCATGGGCATCGCTGCCAAGAAGTCCGTGGAAGAGCACCGTCCTGTGAAGCTGTCTGAAATCGTTTATTAAGAGGGGAGTCAAATGAGCAAGGAATTTTCCTATCCCGAATTTGACAACGGCGTGAAGGTCCTGACCCGTGCCGGTGACCCGGTCAATGACATGATGATGAACATCACGGTCCACCGCTTGAAAGCCGGGAGAAGGCTGACCCTGCGGCAGCCGGAGGAAGAAATGGCGGTACTTCTGGTGCTGGGCGAGGTCACTTTCTCCTGGGAGGGGAAGCTCCACCGGGGCAAGCGGACCAGCTTCATTGAGGAAGGTCCTTACTGCCTCCACGTCAGCCGGGGCATCGAAGTGACCGTCATCGCCCATGCCGACAGTGAGGTCCTGGTCCAGACTACGGAGAATGACCGGGACTTCGGCGACATTTTCTACCGTCCGGTGGATTGCCGGGACGATATCTTCGGCCTGGATGTGTATGAGAACAAGATGAAGCGAACGGTCCGGACCGTCTTTGACTACAGGAACGCCCCTTACTCCAATATGGTGAATGGCGAAGTCGTGAACCACCAGGGCGGCTGGTCCAGCTACACCCCTCACAGCCATCCCCAGCCCGAGGTTTATTACTACCGCTACGAGCACAGTGAAGGATTTGGCGCTTGCTTTATTGGGGAGGATGTGTATAAAATAAAGGATGGAAGCGTGGCCGCCATTCCCGGCGGCAAGACCCATCCCCAGGTCACCGCTCCCGCTTTCCCCATGTATTACTGCTGGATGATCCGGCACCTGGAGGGAAACCCCTGGACCGACCGGGATGTGGACCCCCGGTATACCTGGATCGACGCACGGATGAAATAAAGCGAGGTACCCTATGAATATTGGCAGACAGTGGGCCGACCGGCTGAAGCTTTGGGCCCAGCAATTTCCCAAGCACTATTTCAGAAAAATTGGCGTTCTGGATGTGGAGTATTTCACAACCATGGAGCATCTGCCCTTTGATCGGGCTGTACAGGGGCAGTATGTCCCTGCGCCCGTGGGCACGAAATGGGGTCAAAAGTGGGAATACGGCTGGTTCAAGACCAAAATCGTCATCCCGGAAGCCCTGGAAGGGAAGCGGGTGGTATTCACCCTGAATACCGCCGAAGAAATGCTGGTCTGGGTCAACGGCACCGAAGCCGGAGCTATCGACAAAAAGCATAAATTCATCACCCTGTCCCGGTCTGCCAAGACGGGTTCTGTCTATGAAATCTACGCCGAGTGCTACGCGGGCCACGGCATCCGCAACGAGGGTGCCGGTCCTGTAGCCTGGGGCGAAGAAACGGTCCCTGAACCGCCGGAGCAGCAGGTAACGGTAGGGGAGTCGGCCTATGGCCAGTGGAACGAGCCCTTGTTCCAAGCGGCTATGGATTACCTGACTCTCTACTCGTTGGTCCAGAAGCTTCCGGAAAAGAGCCTGCGGACCATGAAGATCGTGGAGGGCCTGAAACAGTTTACATACATTGCGGACTTTGAACTTCCGGAGCCGGAAATGACCGCCTCCGTGGTGGAAGCGGCCAAGGTTCTGAAACCTCTGCTGGAATGTAAAAACGGCTCCACCGCCCCGGATTACACGGTTTTCGGCCAGTCCCATCTGGACCTGGCCTGGCTGTGGCCCGTGGAGGAGACGGTGCGCAAATCTGCCCGAACCTATTCCAACCAGCTTGCCCTTATGGAGGAATACCCGGAGTATCAGTTCCTCCTGTGCGAGCCACCGATCCTGGAGTGGCTGAAAGAATTCTATCCCAATGTCTGGGAACGGGTCCGGGAGCAAGTGGCGGCAGGCAGGTTCCATCCCGAAGGCGCCCTGTGGGTGGAGTCCGATACCAACATCCCCTCCGGCGAAAGCCTGATCCGGCAGTTCGTCCGGGGCAAGCGGTGGTACCGCCGGGAGCTGGGTGTGGACAGCAAGATGGCCTGGATGCCGGATACCTTCGGCTTCTCCGCGGCTCTGCCCCAGATCATGAAAAAATGCCAGGTGCCCTATTTTGCCACCCAGAAGCTGATCCGTCAGGATCCCGAAGCGGAGGCCTTTCCCTACAACCTGTTCTGGTGGGAGGGCATGGATGGAAGCCGGGTCCTGGGCCATACCTTCAAGAAAAACAACGCCAATTTCCAGCCCGGTGATCTGATCACCCGTTGGGAGGAGGACCGGGTCCAGCAGGAAAATATAGACGGACTTATGTTCCCCTTCGGCTTCGGCGACGGCGGCGGCGGTCCTACCCGGGAAATGGTGGAGATGGCCAAGCGCTGTACCGATTTGGAGGGCGCGCCCCGGTGCCGCATGGAAAGCCCGGTGCGCTATTTTGAGCGGCACCCGGACCCGGAGGACACGTATTGCGGGGAGCTGTATCTGGCCTGGCACCGGGGAACTCTGACTTCCCAGGCGAAAACCAAACGGGGCATCCGCAAGGCGGAAGCAGCCCTGAAGAACGTGGAATACCACATGGCCCGGCGGCTCCTGGCGGGAAAACCGGTGAAACAGGAATGGAAGGACAAGCTGGAGACGCTGTGGGATCTGCTGCTCTTTAACCAGTTCCACGACATCGCCCCAGGCAGCTCCATCGCCCGGGTCCATGAGCGGGCAGAGGAGGAGCTGGAACGGGTCCGGAAGGAAGCGGACTGGCTGCTGCATCAAATGCTGGGCGGCTTTGGAAGAAAGGCCGCAGTATACAACCGGCATGGCTGGGTCAGAACCTACCGTGACATGGAGATTCCTGCCCAGGGCTGTGCCCTGGTGGATATGGAAGCGCCGCTGAACAACAATGCCCACGTCCGGTATCTGGAAGAAGAAAACTGCTATGAGCTGTCCAATGACCATCTGATCTGCCGGGTGAATACCCAAGGTGAGCTGGTCAGCGTGAAAAAGCCCGGCAGGGATACCGAGTATCTGGCAGGCAAGGGCAACCGGTTCCTGATGTTCAAGGATGTGAATACCTGTTACGATGCCTGGGAGCTGGGAAGCATGTACGAGAATCTGCCCGTAGAGCTTTCGGGGATAGACCTGCTGGAAGTTTTTGAAAATGAGGACGGGGCAGGCCTTTGGGTCGTCAAGCGGCTGAAAGACTCCCTGGTACAGCAGAGGATTTTTTTGGGGCATGACGCAAGCCGGCTTGACTTTAATACCATGATGGACTGGCAGGAGAAGCATAAGCTCCTGAAGGCAGCCTTCCCGGTGAATGTCTACGCCACGGAAGCCATCCACGAAACCCAGTTCGGCTATGTGAAGCGTCCAACCCACCGTTCCCGCCAGCATGACAAGGACCAATACGAGGTCTGCAACCACCGGTACACCGCCCTGACCGACGGTGCCCATGGCGCGGCGGTGCTGAACGATTGCAAATATGGTGTCAATGTGGTGGGCAATGAGATCCGTCTGAGCCTGCTGAAGGCTCCCATGATGCCGGACCAGAACGCGGACCGGGGTGATCAGAGCTTTACCTATTCCTTCTATCCCTTCGCCGGGGATTTCCGCCACAGCGATGTGCTGCGACAGGCTGTGGAATTGAATGAGCCCCTGCCCGTCGGCAATGAGTCCGATGATCTTGGCCCCATCTTCCTGCCTGCTGCGAAGAATATCATCGTGGACACCATCAAAATTGCGGACACAGTGGAAAATGGCCTGTTGGTCCGGGTATATGAGGCCATGGGTATGGGCACGGAGACGGCCTTCACCGTCAACAGCCGTGTCCGGTGTGTCGAAGAAACGGATATGCTGGAAGAAAACAGAAAATCCGTTGACCCCAGCCGGGTCCGCTTTGGACCCTTTGAGATCAAGACCTTCATTCTTTACCTGTAAGAGGAATGCTTATGTACAGAATCGGCATCGACCTGGGCGGCACCAACATCGCCGCCGGACTGGTCCGGGATCTGGAAATCCTGGACCGGGTCAGCGTGAAGACCAATGTTCCCCGGCCTTTGGAAACCATCATTGACGACATGGTGGACCTGGTCCATACTCTGATGGACCGGAATGGCCTGAAGCGGACGGATATTGTCAGGGTTGGCGTTGGTGTGCCTTGTACTGCCAACGTGGAAAACGGCCATATGGAGGACGCGAACAACCTGGGTTTCGATGACGAACCCTTTCTGGAACCCCTCCGGGAGAAACTGGGACTGCCGGTGTACTTCGGCAACGATGCCAATGTGGCGGCCTGGGGTGAGTACAAGACCGGCGGCTATGAGGAAGATTCCTTCCTTATGGTCACCATCGGCACCGGCATCGGCGGCGGCATCATCCTGAACGGAAAGCTATGGGATGGCTATAATTTCGCCGCCGGTGAATTCGGCCACATGACCATCCCCGGAGACGGAAGCCTGTGTACCTGTGGCCGGCGGAACTGCTTTGAAGCCTGCGCCTCCGCCACCGCTCTGATCCGTCAGGCGAAAGAAGCTATGGAACGGGACCCTTTGACCATTCTGCATCAGTGTGGGGAGGTGGAAGCCAAGTCCGTTTTCGACGGCGCCGCGGCAGGGGATGCCCTCTGCATCCGCCTGCTGGATACCTACACTACCTGTCTGGCCGAGGGTATGGCCAACATCATCAACATCTTCCAGCCTGGGACGCTGTGCATCGGCGGCGGTGTCAGCAAGGCAGGGACACTTCTGCTGGACCCCCTGAAAGCCAAAACAGCGGAACGGATCTGTTCCAAAAACTCCAGGCGAAATACCCGAATCGTCCTGGCCAAGCTGGACAACGATGCCGGAATTCTCGGCGCGGCGTTGCTGGGAAACTGAGAGAGGAGCGGCAAGATGAGAAAGCATTACCTGCGTACACTTTCCGATACCGAAATCCGGGCGGAACACGCCCTGAAGACCCAGAATCTGCAGGAGGGGAGCCCCTATTACGGCGCCGTGGTCATGCCCAACGGTGTGTATATGGCCAAGCACACCCTGTACTGCCTGGGTTACCTGGCGGGCTGCTACTGCTGCCCGGATTCCAAATACTATCACGACGAAACCGTTCTGCGCCGGATGCTGCTGGCCCTGGATTATGTGGACTCCCAGCAACACGACAACGGCCTGTTTGACTATATTACCTGTAATTTCTTTTCTGCCCCGGATACGGCCTTCTGTATCGGCATCATCCTGCCGGCCTACCGGTATCTGCGGGGTCTGGATAATCGGACTGAGGGTGAAGCGATTCTTATGGACCGGTTGGGCAGGATCATCCATGCCGGCGGCCGGGGCTTGCTGGAAGGCGGCTTCCATACCCCCAACCACCGCTGGGCCATCGCTGCGCTGCTGGCCCAGTGCGGCAAGCTTTTCAACGAGCCGGACCTGACCCAGGCGGCATTCCAGTACCTGAACGAGGGCATCGATTGCAACGCCGATGGCGAATACTCCGAAAAGAGCGCCGGCAACTACAACGGCGTCAATAACCAGGCCATGCTGTTCCTGGCGGAGGCCCTGGACGATGACAGCTATGAGCAGCATGTGATCCGCAATCTGCGGATGATGCTGACCTACTGGGAACCGGACGACAGCATTTTCACCGCCAATTCCACCCGGTTCGACAAGGACCGGCTGGTGTACCCTGACGGTTACTATTTCTTCTACCTGTACCTGGGCGTGAAGTACAGCATCCCGGAATTCATCGCCATGGCGAATTATGCCTTCGACATCGTATTCCGAAAGAACCTCCTGTCCCCGGATTATCTGACCCGGTTCCTGCTGCATCCGGAACTGGCTGCCTATGAAACGGACCTGTGCGCTGCCCCCACCGAATATAAAGCGTACTATGCAGATTCCGGAATTGCCCGGGTCCGCCGGGGCCGGTATACTTACACGGTTATGAAGGACAAGTCCAATTTCCTGTGGGTCCATAACGGCAGCATCAAGCTGGCGGTGAAGATCGGCGGCAGCTTCTGCGAGCACCGGGCCTTTAAGGCGGAAACCATGGAAATGGATGAAAATGGGGCCTTCCACCTGCACCAGACCATGCGGGCTGGTACTATCTGCCCTTCCCGGAAAAGCCCGCCACCTCGGACTGGTGGCAGATGGACAACGCTTCCCGGCCTAAAAAGCTGGGTCCCGATATGCACATTGATGTGACTGTCCGGGAAGTGGAGCAGGGTATCGATGTGGAAATCCAAACCTCCGGTGTCCGGGGCGCTCCCTGGCGCGTGGAACTGGCCTTCAGCGGCATCGGCCGGATCACCAATGACCATATGGCTATGCCCGTCCAGGGCGACGAGGTGCTGGTGCTGAAGGACGGCTTCTTCCAGGTCAGCAACGCTCTGTCCTCCATGGAAGTGGGCCCCGCCTTCGGAACCCACCACTTCACCGAGGGCAAGGAGGACAGCGAGGCCAGGACTCCCGGCGCGGCCACGGTCTACCTGACCGATTATACCGAATTCCACCATACCATTTCCATTCGTCCGTAAAGGAGGAATACTATGCGGCCCTATGAAAATCCGCAGAAGACCAGCGAAAACCGCTGTGCGCCCCGAAGCTGCTACATCCCCGGCGGTATATCCGAGTATCATCTGCTGAATGGCACCTGGAATTTTGCCTATTTTGACCGGGATGTGGATGTGCCGGAAACCGTCGAAAACTGGGATACCATCCCGGTGCCCTCCTGCTGGCAGCTTCAGGGTTACGAAAACCCAAACTATTCCAACATCAACTACCCCTATCCCTGCGATCCGCCCTATGTGCCCGACGACAACCCCTGCGGCGTATACGAGCGGGAATTCAGCCTGGAACGCAAGTGGGGCAAGGTCTACTTCGTTCTGGAGGGTGTCAGCTCCTGTGCCTATTTGTACATCAACGGAACCTATGTGGGCTTCACCCAGGGCAGCCACCTGCAAGCGGAATTCGATATCACCGACTGCATCCGGCAGGGCAGCAATACCCTCCGGGTCAAGGTTCTGAAATGGTGCTGCGGCAGCTATCTGGAGGACCAGGATTTCTTCCGTTACAACGGCATCTTCCGGGATGTGTACATCCTCCAGCGTCCGGAGGGGCACATTACCGATGTGGAAATGATCCCCAACGACCGGGAAATTTCCTTGAGACTGGACGGCGAAGCCGCTGTCCGCATTCGGGCAGGGGAGACGCTGCTGACCGAAGCCGTCATGCGGGACTGCTTCACCTTCGCTCCGGAGCATCCGGTGCTGTGGAACGCGGAAAAGCCCCATCTTTACACGGTAGAGCTGGAACGGAACGGGGAGATCATCACTCTGAAAACCGGCCTGCGGAAAATTGCGATTTCTGATAAATACGAGCTGCTGATCAACGGCGTGTCCGTGAAGCTCCATGGCGTGAACCACCACGATACCAGCGCCCACCGGGGCTGGTGCCAGACCGATGAAGAGCTGCGCCGGGACCTGCTGCTGATGAAGGAACTGAACATCAACTGCGTCCGCACCTCCCATTATCCGCCGACTCCGAAATTCATCGAACTGTGCGATGAGAT
Source organism: Oscillospiraceae bacterium (assembly GCA_017501695.1). Lineage (GTDB taxonomy): Bacteria > Bacillota > Clostridia > Oscillospirales > Oscillospiraceae > Faecousia. The sequence continues at coordinate 68,384 of JAFVWL010000043.1, read as the reverse complement.
CGGCCTCTATGTGGTCTGCGAGACGGACATTGAGACTCACGGCTTCCTGCGGCGGCTGCCCAATGTGGCCTACCGTTACGATGTGGAGTCCGGTGCCTGGCCCTGCACCAAGGCGGAGTGGCGGAAGGAATTTTTGGACCGGATGCGTCGGATGGTGGAGAACTACAAGAATCATCCCAGCATCTTCATGTGGTCCACGGGCAACGAAAGCGGACACGGCTGCAACCATATCGAAATGATCCGCTGGACCAAAAACCGGGACGACACCCGGCTGGTCCACGCCGAGGACGCTTCCCGGAAGGGCCAGATCCACAATGCCGATGTGTACTCCATGATGTATTCCTCCCTTGCGGAGGTGGAGGGCTACGCCAACTGCGACGACATCAATATGCCCGTGTTTCTGTGTGAGTATTCCCACGCCATGGGCAACGGTCCCGGAGATGTGTGGTACTACAACGAACTGTTCGACAAGTACCCCAAGCTCATCGGCGGCTGTATCTGGGAGTGGGCGGACCATGTGGTTACCGTGGACGGTGTCCAGAAATACGGCGGTGATTTCCCCGGAGAACAGACCCACGACGGCAATTTCTGCTGTGACGGTCTGGTGTTCTCGGACCGGAGCCTAAAGGCCGGATCTTTGGAAGCCAAAGCCGCCTACCAGCCCATCCGTACCCATTATGAAGACAACAGGCTGACGGTTTACAACCGTCTGGATTTTACCGATCTGAACGAATACGAATTCCAATGGTGGATCGAGGTGGACGGTGTCCGCACCGTTGGTGCGGACCTGGTCCTGGAAGCTCCGCCCCATACAGGCCGGATCCTGGAGATCCCCTATGAGGCCGTTTCCTGCCAATACGGCGTGACCCTGAATACCCGGCTGACCCGGGATGGACGGGAAGTGGCCCACACTCAGCACAGCCTGCCCGGTATCCTGCCCAAGGTTCCGGAAGAACCTCTGGCAGAGCTGACAGAGGATGGACAGTGCATTTATGCAGAGGGCGACGGCTTCCGCTATACCTTCTCCAAGCGTTACGGTGTGTTCACCAGCATCCAGGTGGCGGGGCGGGAGCAGTTGGCGGACAAGCCTGTGCTGACGGCCCACCGGGCCCCCACGGACAACGACCGGAGTATCCGCTTCCGCTGGATGCAGTTGGATGAGTGGCGGGGCGAAAATCTGGATAAGTCCTTTATGAAGACCTATGACTGCCGTGTGGAAAACGGTGAGATTCTGGTGGACGGCGCCATGTCCGGGATTTCCCGCGCGCCCCTGCTGCGCTATACCCTCCGGGTACGGATCTCCGTCACCGGAACCGTCGATTTTGAATTGACGGGCAGTGTCCGCCCCGATGCCATCTGGCTCCCCCGACTGGGCTATGAATTTACGCTGCCGGAAGAAAACTCGGTCTTTACCTATTACGGCTGTGGTCCCTCGGAAAGCTACCGGGACCTGTGCCACGCGGGTGCGGTGGGACTCCATATCAGCACCGCGGACCGGGAGTATGTACCCTATGTCCGGCCCCAGGAGCACGGCAACCATACCGCTGTGAAGCTGCTCTGCATTGGGGACCTGGAATTTACGGCAGAGAATATGGAAATCTGCGTTTCCCAATACAGCAGCGCCGCTCTGACGAAAGCGGAGCACACCGACGAGCTGGCTTCCGACGGCAGGACCCATCTGCGTATTGACTATAAGGTTTCCGGCCTGGGCTCCAATTCCTGCGGCCCGGAGCTGGAAAAGCCCTACCGGCTGGATGAAAAGGAACTGACGTTCCGATTCACCCTCCGTCCCCGGCCCTGAACAGGAGGAAAGTATGGCCTATCTCTTCGTCCACTTTCGGGAGAAAACCACCCCCGAGGGAGAACAGGTTTATTTCGGCCTGAGCCGGGACGGCTTCCATTGGGAGCCGGTAAATGGCGGCAGGCCGGTGCTGTGGTCCTACCTGGGGGAAAAGGGCGTCCGGGACTGCACCGTTGTCCGGGGTGACGACGGAATCTGGCGAATCCTGGCCACGGACCTGAGCCTGGCTTACCGGTTTCGGCAGGATTACAGGCTGGACTGGCCCGAAATCTCCCGGACCGGCAGCAAATGCCTGGCCCTGTGGGAATCGCCGGATCTGGTCCATTGGTCCCGGCAGCGGATGGTTCCTCTGGGGGATGACAGCTTCGGCTGCCTGTGGGCACCGGACGTGATCCGGGACCGGAAGCGGGGAGACTATGTGCTCCACTGGTCCTCCACTCATGCCGCCAACGGCTACGGAGATATGGGGATTTACTATTCCCGGACCAGGGATTTTCGGGAATTTACACCACCGCGGCTTCTGTACCGCAAGGATGGGGCGGGTATCATCGACTCCGCCATTTACCAGGAGGACGGCTGGTACTACCTGTTCCTGAAAAGCGACCGGGATCCGGAGCGGATCATTCTGCTGAAGGCTCCGGAAATTACCGGCCCCTATGAACGAGTTCCGGAATTCGACCGAAGCATGGAAGCCGTGGAACCGGGGCTGTACGAGGGCCCCACCGCCGTCCGGTTGGAGGATGGCCGCTGGTGCCTGTTCCTGGATTACTACGGTGTTCCCGGGGACGGCCAGGGCTATGTGCCATTTCTGGCGGATTCTCTGGCCTCGGGCAGATTCCTCCGGTCCGACAAAGCCTTTTCCTTCCCCTACGGCTACAAGCACGGCACTGTGATCCCCATTACTACAGAAGAATACCAGCGAATCCGGGACCATATCTGGTCCGATACCGAATGGAAGTAAGGCTGCCAGACAGCCAAAAGATAATAAAAAAAGGAGAGTAAACATTATGAAGCGTTCTGAGATCAACAAGGCCCTGAAGGAACTGGAAGCCATGTGCGAGAAGTACCACTGCTATCTGCCTCCCTTCTGCCACTTCACCCCTGAGCAGTGGCAGGACATCGGCCACGAGTACGATGAGGTCCGGGACTGCATGCTGGGCTGGGACATCACCGATTACGGCCTGGGCAACTTCGACAAGTTCGGCTTCTCCCTGATCACCATCCGCAACGGCAACCGGGCCATGGCCGACAAGTATCCCAAGGTCTATGCCGAAAAGCTGCTGTACCTGAAGGAGGGACAGTATGCTCCCAACCATTTCCACTGGTATAAGACCGAGGATATCATCAACCGGGGCGGCGGCAACGTGCTCATCAAGGTCTACAACAGCCTTCCCAACGAGGAAATCGACTACGAATCCGACGTCACCGTCCACACCGACGGCCGTACCTATACCGTTCCTGCCGGCTCTGTCATTCGCCTGACCCCCGGCGAGAGCATCCATGTCCAGCAGTATATGTACCATGACTTCTCCGTGGAGGAGGGCACCGGCCCCGTCCTGCTGGGTGAAGTCAGCCAGTGCAACGATGATAACACTGACAACCGATTCAATCCTCCGGTGGGCCGGTTCCCCAAGATCGAGGAGGACGAGGCGCCCTACCGCCTGCTGTGCAACGAATACCCTGCGGCGAAATAATATGCGGAATGCATAATGGAGGCGAACCAACATGATCGATGTCGTTGCGTTGGGCGAACTGCTCATTGACTTTACCTGTGTCAGCACGGATGCTGACGGCTATCCCACTATGGCTGCCCATCCCGGCGGAGCCCCTGCCAATTTTCTGGCGGCTCTGGCCAAATTCGGGGCCAAAGCAGCCCTGCTGGGTAAGGTGGGCAGCGATGCCTTCGGCAAGCTGCTGGTGGGCACCCTGGATGCCGCGGGCATTGAAACCCGGGGACTGGTTGTGACCGATCAGGTCTTTACGACCCTGGCCTTCGTGACCCTGGACGACCAGGGGGACCGGGAATTCTCCTTTGCCCGGAAGCCCGGCGCGGATACCTGTATCACTTTTGAGGAACTGGATCTGAGTCTTATGGACCAGGCCAAGGTGTTCCATTTTGGCACCCTGTCCCTGACCGATGAGCCTGCCCGTTCCGCCACCTATCGGGCAGTGGAGTATGCCAAGTCCCACGGAAAGCTCATTACTTACGATCCCAACCTCCGCAAGCCTCTGTGGGCGGACCTGGAGGAATGCCGGAAGCAGATGCTATGGGGCCTGGCCCAGGCGGATGTGGTGAAGATCAGCGATGAGGAAGTGGAATTTCTCTTCGGCCTGGGCGTGGAAGCGGGCGCTGCCCACATCCTCCAAAACTACGGCTGTAAGCTGGTCTTTGTCACCTGCGGTGCCGACGGCTGCTTCTTCCAAAATTCCGTGGCCTCCGGGATGGTGCCCAGCCTCTCCAACATCCATGTAGTGGATACCACCGGTGCAGGTGACATTTTCGGTGGCAGCGCGGTTTGGAAGCTGCTGCAGCTTGGTAAGGCACCGGAAGCCCTGAGCGAAGCAGAGCTCCGGGACGTGGTGACCTTTGCCTGCACTGCCGCGGGCCTGTCTACCACCCGCCCCGGCGGCATTTCCAGCGTTCCCGCCTATGAAGACGTGTTGAAAAGGATGTGAACCCATGAAGCATACCATCAAAAATGAATTTCTGACAGTTTCCGTTGTGGAAAAGGGCGCGGAGCTTCATTCCATTCTGGGTTCCGACGGCACCGAATATCTGTGGCAGGGGGACCCGAAATACTGGTCCGACCGGGCTCTGAACATTTTTCCCTATGTGGCACGGCTGACGGAGGGCAAGTATTCTCTGGACGGCCAGCTTCACGAAATGGCCATCCACGGTCTGGCTCCTTATGCAGACTTCCGTCCGGTATCCAATGACGGCCAGGTCATGGTCCTGGAAATGACGGATAATGCCGAAACCTGGGCCCAGTATCCCCGGCATTTTGCCTTTCGGATCATTTATGCCCTGAAGGGCAACGTTCTGGAGACTACCTATGAGGTGGAGAACCGGGACGACAGGCCCATGTACTTCGGCCTGGGCGGACATCCGGGCTTCAATGTGCCCCTGGTCCCCGGCAAGCGGTTCGAGGATTACCGCCTGCGGTTCGCGGAGCCCTGCCAGCCCCGCCATGTGGGCTTTAACGAAGCCTGCTTCGTTACCGGAGATCATAAACCGTTCCGTTTGGAAAATGACCGGGATCTGAACCTGGACCATCATCTCTTTGACGATGACGCTATCGTCCTGGATTCCATGGCCCGGCAGGTGACGCTGGAAACCGACGGTGATCCCCACCGGATCACGGTCACCTTCCCGCAAATGCGTTACCTGGGTCTGTGGCACTGGCCCAGGACCGATGCGCCCTACATCTGCATCGAGCCCTGGTGCAGTCTGCCCTCCCGGGCGGGACAGATCGCTGTGTTTGAGGAGCAGGAGGATCTGATTGCCCTGCCCGCCGGGCAGGTGTACCGGAACACATGGACCATTCAGGTGAATTGACGAATTATTCTCTTTTTCCTTTTTGCGGATCTGCCGGGCTTTGTCCCGGCAGGTTTGCGTAATACGCGCTGTGAAGGGAGCGACCCATGACGAAAGAACAGTATCTGCGCCAGATCCAATCGGTCATCGATGCCGGACCCTACCGGGCGGACTGGGGATCTTTGTCCTGCCATCCGGTGCCGGATTGGTACCGCCGGAGTAAATTCGGCATTTTTATCCACTGGGGCATCTACTCCGTTCCCGCTTTTGGCAACGAGTGGTATTCCCGGAATATGTACGATCCTGCCCACCGGGAATTTGCGCACCACCGCAGGACCTGGGGCGACCAGAAAACCTTTGGCTATAAGGATTTTATCCCCCTGTTCCGGGGGAAGCGGTTCGATCCGGATGCCTGGATGGATCTGTTCCAAAAGGCCGGTGCCCGGTATGTGGTGCCGGTGGCGGAGCATCACGACGGCTTCGCCATGTACGATACGGACCTGAACCCCTGGAACGCGGTGAATATGGGCCCGAAAACCGATGCTGTAGGACGGCTGAAAGCGGCCTGCCAGGACCGGGGGCTCCAATTCTGCGCGTCCCTGCACCGGGCGGAGCACTATTTCTTTATGAACATGGGCCGGACCTTTGACAGTGACGTGAACGATCCGCGCTATGAGGATTTTTACGGTCCGGCGGTCTACCGGCCGGAATTCGGCTCGGAAAAACTGGGACAGACCACGGAAAACCCCCATGGCCTGGGTCCCACGGAGGACTGGCTGGAGGACTGGCTGGTCCGCACCTGCGAGTTTATCGACAATTACCGGCCCGCCCTGCTATATTTCGACTGGTGGATCCAAAACCTGGCCTTCAAGCCTTGGCTTCAGAAGATTGCCGCCTATTATTACAATCGGGCAGCCCAGTGGGGCATGGAGGTCACTGTCAACTATAAGCACCAGGCTTTCCCGCCGGGTGTCGGTGTCTTCGATGTGGAACGGGGAGCCCTGACGGACATCAGCCCCGTTCCCTGGCAGACCTGCACGGCCATCGGCAAGCAATCCTGGGGCTACCGGGCGGACAATGAATACAAATCCTCCCGGCAGATCATTTGCGACCTGATCGATATCGTCAGCAAAAATGGCCGGCTTCTGCTGAATGTGGGCCCCCGGGCTGACGGCACCTTGACACCGGAGGAACGGCAGGTTCTGGAGGACATGGGCCGCTGGATGGAAGTCAACGGCGAGGGCATCCAGGATACGGTGCCCTGGTTCCGGTTTGGAGAAGGACGGATCAACAATGACGGCGGCTTTTTCCGGGATAATGAGGAAAAAGCCTATACCGGGCAGGACTACCGGTTTACTTACAAAGGCGGCTGTATCTATGCCTTCCGGATGCGTCCCGATGGAACCCCGGCCAAAATCCGCTGCCTGGGGATCCCGGAATTCCATGACAGCGGCATCGCCGCCGTGGAGCAGTTGGGCTGGGGCCCGGTGGCCTTTGACCGGGATGAAACCGCCCTGACGGTCTATCCGGCTCCCACGGAAACGGATCTGCCCGTGTGTTTCCGGATCCGGCTGGCTTGACATTTGCGAAGATCTGGATTATCATTTTGGAAAAGACCGAAAGAGGAACCAACGTGGAACTGACACCTGTAGACTTAAAAGAAAACGGCGCGTTGGCGCCGAAAATAAAACATCTGTACCGGACGGCCTTCCCGCCGGAGGAGCGGCTTCCCTGGTGGATTCTGCGGCTCAACGCTGCCCGCCGGGACATCGGCCTGACGGCCTGGATGGAGGGGGACCGGTTCTGCGGCTTCACTGCTTCTGCCACAGTGGGAACCATGCATTTTTTGCTGTTTTTCGCGGTGGCGGAGGAGCTGCGGGGCATGGACTATGGCTCCCGGATCCTGACCGCCATCCGGCGGCAATACCCAACGGTGACCCTGAATATCGAGCTGCTGGACCCCGCGGCACCCAATTACCCGGAGCGCCGGCGCCGCTACCGGTTCTACCGGAAAAACGGCTTTTTTGATACCGGCTACCATGTGTGGGAGGTAGGCGGCAAATTCCGGGTCCTGGGAACCTGCCCGGTGCTGGATGTGGCCCAATACCGGAAAATCTTCCGCAAGCTCACCCTGGGGTTGTGGAAGGTGAAAATTTTGAAAGCGGAGGATGATTATGGTTAAGGAACTGGTCCACGATCCAATTTTGCTGGCCCGGAAATCCACCCCTGCCACCCGGGAGGATCTGGGTACCGTGGAGGATCTGCTGGATACCTTGAAAGCCCACAGCCAGACTTGTGTAGGTATGGCGGCCAATATGATCGGCGTATACCGCCGGATCATTGCCTTTGTGGACGGACCGGGCTACACGGTTATGCTGAATCCGGAGATCATCCGGCAGGAAGGCCCGTACGAAACGGAGGAGGGCTGCCTGTCTCTGCTGGGAGGTCCCCGGAAGACCACCCGCTACCGGAAGATCAAGGTCCGCTTCCAGACTCCCGGACTGCAGACGCGCCTGAAAACCTACGAGGGCTGGACCGCCCAGATCATCCAGCATGAGATCGACCATTGTAATGGAATTTTGATTTGAACAAAAACGCCCCTGGACCGGATCGGTCCAGGGGTCAAATTATTCGGTTTCTTTGTGCTCGATCACGCCGTGGATGGCTTCAAACTCTGCGATCCGCTTCTTTATGAGCTGCTCAATCTCTTTATTTTTCGTGCGGCCCTCGTAATCGGCGATGTAGCCCAGTTTATCAAGCAATTCCTGGGGGATACGCAAGGTATAGCGTGGAAGATCATTCTGCATTTTGACGCACCTCTGACGAAATCTTGACAAAATTATAGCAATTCGATATAATGATTTGCAAAAATGACGAAATAATTGCGTCAAAATAGGAGGGTATTTATGAGGAAGGAGATATTGAGGGAACGGGTGTCGGCATTGTTCCGCTTGGCCCGGACGGATAAGCGGTATACGGAGTTGTCGCGGACCTATTCGGAGTTGGAAAAGACCATGGGCACGATAACCCAGACGCTGCCGGAAGAAGTGCAGGATGTGTTGTGGGCATTTATCTGCACTTCGGACGAAATGAACTGGCGAATGCTGGAAATCATTGTGGAGCGCTTCGCCCTCGCGGTGGAGGATGTGCAGGAGATATGATGCCCGTACCGCAGAATTGTCAGAAAAGGAAGCCCCTGGACCGGATCGGTCCAGGGGTGTTGTATTATCCGCCCAGATAGGCTTTTTGAACTTTTTCGCTGGCGGCCAGTTCCGCTCCGGTGCCGGACAGGACGATGCTGCCGTTTTCCATGACATAGGTCCGGTGGGAGATGGCCAGGGACTTGCCCGCGTTCTGCTCCACCAGCAGCACTGTGGTGCCGTCCCGGTTGATATCCTGGATGATTTCGAAGACCTGATCCACCAGCAGGGGAGACAGACCCATGGAGGGTTCGTCCAGCATCAGCAGCTTGGGCCGGCACATGATGGCCCGGCCCATGGCCAGCATCTGCTGCTCACCGCCGGAGAGGGTGCCGGCGATCTGATTCCGCCGCTCCGCCAGCCGGGGGAACCGGGTGAAGATGGCCTCCAGGTCCCGCTTGAACCGGGCGTTGTCCTGTACGGTATAGGCGCCCATGAGCAGATTCTCGTACACACTCAGCTCCTGGAAGATCCGCCGCCCTTCCGGCACCTGGGTCATGCCCAGCCGGACAATTTTATGGCAGGGGGTCCGGGTGATGTCGGTGCCGTCGAAGGTGACGGTGCCGCTTTTCTTGGGGATCAGGCCAATGACGCTCTGCATGGTGGTGGTTTTGCCGGCACCGTTGGCACCGATGAGGGAGACAATCTCACCCCGGTCTACATGGAAGCTGATGCCCTTCAGGGCCCGGATAACTCCGTAATATACTTCCAGATCCTTCACTTCCAGCAATGCCATAGCTTATCCTCCAATGTATGCCCGGATAACCTCCGGGTCCTGCAGTACGGTCTGCGTGTCGCCCTCAGCCAGCACGGTGCCGAAATTCAGCACGGTGATCTCGTCGCACAGCTCTGCCACAAAGCTCATGTCGTGCTCAATGAGCAGGACGGTCATGTCGAACTGATCCCGGATCAGCCGGATGGTCCGGGCCAGATCCTCGGTTTCCTGAGGGTTCATGCCCGCGGCGGGTTCATCCAGAAGCAGCAGCTTGGGGCTCGTAGCCAGGGCCCGGGCGATCTCCAGCTTGCGCTGTTTTCCGTAGGGCAGGTTGCAGGCCAGGTTGTTCCGGTCCTCTTCCAGACCGAAGATGCGCAGCAGCTCCTTGGCCTTGGCCCGCATTTCCTTTTCCACCCGGAAATGCCGGGGCAGCCGCAGCACCGAGTCCAGGATGCTGCACTTGTATTCCGGCCGGTTCTGCAGGGCTACCATGACGTTGCGGACTACGGTCATGTTGTTGAACAGCCGGATGTTTTGGAAGGTCCGGGCGATGCCCTTCTGATTGATCCGGTCCGGGGACAGGTTTTTCATTTCCACGCCATCCAGCAGGAATTTTCCGGTGGTGGACTTGTAAACGCAGGTCAGCAGGTTGAACACCGTAGTTTTGCCCGCGCCGTTGGGACCGATGAGACCGTAAATCTGATTCTTTTTGATTTTCAGGGACACATTTTCCACGGCCTTCAGGCCGCCGAAGGAAATGCCAAGGCCCTGGGTTTCCAGCAAATACTGTGCCATCATTTGCTACCTCCCTGGTCATGATCCTGGGGCACCAGGTCCACGGACAGAATCTCGTCCATGCTGATCTTGGTGGGCACCACGTCCCACTTGGCCTTGTCGTCCTTCACCCGGGCGGGATCGTGCTTTATCAGCTTCTCAGCCAGGGCACCCAGATTGTACTTGTCCCGGAAGCCCTTCAGGGCCGGGGCGTTGTTGTAAATTACGATGACAATGAGAATCAGGGCGTACAGCAGGTTTTGCAGAACGGCCAGATCGCCGGTGAGCACCGTGGCCAGCTTGGTATTCAGCCAGGTGATCAGGGCGGCGGCCAGGATGGAACCGTTGATGCTGCCCATGCCGCCAAGAACCACCATGACCAGGATCTCAATGGAATAGTTGTAGCCGAATTTGGCGCTCTGGACCGTATAATTGCTGTAGCTGTACAGTACACCGGCCACCCCCGCGAAGGCCGCGGACAGGGTGAAGGCCAGGAGCTTATACTTGGTGACGTTGGTACCGCTGGCCAGAGCGGCGATCTCATTGTCCCGGATGGCGGTGATGGCCCGGCCGTGCTTGGACCGGATCAGGTTCTGGATCACCGCCAGAGTTACCAGCACCAGCAGGAAGGCCAGAATGAACAGGTAATGCTTGTCATAGCGGGGAGTTTCCAGTCCCAGGGAGCCGCCGAAGCTGTCGTCGGAGGAGTTCTGGAACAGGGATTTGACGATCTCGCCAAAGGCCAGGGTTACGATGGCCAGATAGTCGCCCCGGAGCCGCAGAGCGGGAATGCCGATGATGATGCCGCAGATCGCTGCCGCTCCGGCACCGGCGATCAGGGCGATGAGGAAGGTGAGGGGACCGTTGCCCAGCATGGGCACAAGCAGTGTCGCTACCTTGCCGCCCAGGTAAGCGCCCACGCACATGAAACCGGCGTGGCCCAGGGACAGCTCGCCCAGGAAGCCCACCACCAGGGACAGGGAAACCGCCAGAATAATGCTGATGGCCACCTTTTCCAACAGGAACAGCAGGGAATTGTCAAACCGGGTGCCCGTAAGGCTCATGGTGCCCAGAACCAAGGTCAGAATACCAATGACGATATAATTGATGTAATGCCGCAGCTTGAAATTGCCGATCTTCATACCTTTTCCCTCCGTTTCTTGCCCAAGAATCCTGTGGGCCGTACCAGCAGGATCAGGATCAGGATGGAGAACTCAATGGCATCGGTGTAGGGGGCGATGGCAGTGATCTTATAGGACACGCTTTCAATCATGCCCAGCAGAATGCCGCCCAGCATGGCACCGGGAATGGAGCCGATGCCGCCGATGACCGCTGCCGTAAAGGCCTTGATGCCGGGCATGGCGCCCAGGGTGCTGGATACCGCGGGGGCCTTCAGCAGGTAGAACAGGCCTGCCAGAGCCGCCAGGGCAGAGCCAATGGCGAAAGTAATGGTGATGATTCGGTTCACGTCGATGCCCATGAGCTGGGCCGCGCCGTTGTCCTCGGATACGGCAATCATAGCCCGTCCGGTGCGGGTGTACTTGACAAAAAGGGTCAGGACCGTCATGACCACTGTGGCTACTGCCAGGGTTACCAGGGAGGAAACCTGGATGGTGGCACCGAACAGCTCCACCGCGCCGAAGTCATAAACCGTGACCATTTTCGGGGCGGAGCCGAAGATGATCTGGGCCATGCTCTGCATGAAGTAGCTGACGCCGATGGCGGTGATCAGCACCGCCAGGGGAGAAGCGCCCCGCAGGGGCCGGTAAGCCACTTTTTCAATGCAGATACCCAGAACCACACAGCCCACCACTGCCAGCAGCACCGCCGCCAGGGGCATCTGGGTGGCCATACCCACATAAATCAGGTAGCCGCCCACCATGATGATATCGCCGTGGGCGAAATTCAGGAGCTTGGCAATGCCGTAGACCATAGTATAGCCCAGGGCGATCATGGCGTAAATACCGCCCAGACTCAGTCCGTTGACCAATGTTGAAAAAATCTGTTCCATGATAAAATCCAGCCTGTTGTTTGTAATGGTTGGTCATACATAACAGCACATACCGGTCCTGTTGAACCGGTATGTGCGGTATGATGGGAATGTAATAATCAGCCGTTGGCTTCCTTGATGACGTACTTGGTGGCAACCTTGTTCACGTAGCCGGTAGCGTCCCAGGTGATGGTAGCGCCGGTGACGGCACCGGTCATGGTGTAGCCGCCGGCAAACTGGGCCTTCAGAATGTCGCACAGGTCGCTGGCGCTGATGTTGACGGGGATATCCGTGCCTTCGGCCATGGCCTTCTTCATGGCACCGTAGATGGCGTAGACACAGTCGTAAGCGGCGGCACCGAACTGATTCAATGTGGCGGCGCCATACTTGGCGGTGTACTTGTCCACAAAGTCCTTGGCGGGACCGGATTCAGACTTGCCGTTGAAGTGGGACAGCATGGTCACGGCCTGGGGAATGGCGGTGATGTCAAAGCCTTCGATGTTGTCGATGCCGTCGAAGCCGTCACAGCCGTAGTAGGTGGCGTTGGGCTTGATGATGTCCTTGGCCTGGGTCATGAACAGGGAAGCGGGGGTGTAGTAGATGGGCATGAAGATGAATTCGCAATTCTTCAGGGTATCGATCTGGGTGGTGAAGTCCGTGGCGTTGGCATCGGAGAAGGAAGTTTCGATGACCTGGACGGAAGGATCCAGATTGGCCTTGAACTGATCGAAGATGCCCTTGGAATAGGCTTCGTCGGACTTGTAGAAGACGCCGATGGTCTTGCCGGAGAAGTTCTCGTTCACGTACTGGGCGGCATTTTTGCCCTGGTTGCCGTCGGCGAAGCACATCTGATAACCGTTGGGGTTGGTGGGGATGTCGTCACCGGTGGCGGAGGGGGTCAGGAAGAATACATTGTCTTCGAAGGACAGATTCTTAAATTCCAGACCGGGCTGGGTGGTGACAGTGCCCAGAGACACCTGCATGCCGCCTTCCAGCATAGCGGAGTAGTTGGCGGACAGCTTGGATGCGTCGTTCATATCGTCGGTGGAGATCAGCTTGAACTTGATGCCATTCAGGCCGCCGGCGGCATTGATTTCATCAATGGCCATCTGGGCGCTGTTGACAACGGCCTGGCCGTACATGGCGGCGCTGCCGGTCAGAGGGCCGGATACACCGATCACGAATTCCGTGTTGTCCGCGGTATAGCCGCCGCCCGCGCCGCAGGCGCTTAGCAGGCTCAGGCACAGTACCAGGGAAAGCAGGATAGCGGTTGTTTTGATCAGTTTCATAAATTGACCCTCCAGTTTTTGGTTGATATGTCTAATATAATAGCGGGATTTTTCAATATGTCAATGGTTATTTTTGAATTTCCGAATGAAATTTCCGGATGATTTTATGGAAATGCCGGAGATATTCATACTTTTTGGGTAAAAACCGAAGAATTTTCCGAAGTCGTTTTTGTGGCTTTTTCCCTGAAACAGGGGTGATAATCCTACTTTTTATGTGTTTATCACGCAACCAAATGTCCACGAAGGAAAACACTTGATGGATATTGAGAATTTTTTTTCATCTTCCAACAATCTTGATTTTGTGATAAACTGTTGCTGAAATAACTGAAACTATAGAGGAAAGTGCATATGGAAAATCTGACCTATCGCCTGATCCGCAGCGACCGGAAGACCCTGGCTCTTCAGATAGAGCCGGACGGCACCCTGGTGGTCCGCGCGCCCCGGCGGATGCCCAAGACCGCCATCGATGCCTTTATTCTGGAGAAGCGGGACTGGATCGAAAAGCACCGGCCCAGGCAGCCCGTCCTGCCCGGATTTACGGAGCGGGAGATCCGGGACCTGGGGCAAAGGGCGCTGGAATATATCCCCGGCCGGGTAGAATATTTCGCGCCCCTGGTGGGAGTTACTTATGGAAACATCACCATCCGCAACCAGCGGACCCGTTGGGGAAGCTGCAGCAGCCGGGGCAATCTGAACTTCAACTGCCTGTTGATGCTGGTTCCGCCGGAGGTGCTGGACTACGTGGTGGTCCATGAGCTGTGCCACCGGAAGGAAATGAATCACTCGCCTAAATTCTGGGCAGAGGTAGCCCGGGTCCTGCCGGATTATGAAAGCCGCCGCCAATGGCTGAAAACCAACGGATCTGCCCTTATCGGCAGACTGTGACAACAGAGTCCTTACACATCCCGCAGCAGGTCCAGGAGCAGGCGTTTTAGACCTGCCTCCGAAATGGGGAACGGGTCCGGTTCCTTCGGAAAGAAGGACTCAGGGCAGTTGCCGCACCGGTCCCCGCAGGACCAGTTCCGGCCGGTCACCAGATAGTCGATGGATACATCCAGCGCCTGGGACAGGGCGGCCAGCATTTCCACGGAGGGCTCCCGACGGCCCTGCTCGTACATTCCCACGGCGCTGGGGCTGATGCACAGCCGACGCGCCAGCTCGTTTTGACTGATGCCCAGCATCCTTCGCCGGGCCGCGATCCGTGTACCTAACATATGGAAACCCCCGTTTTCTGTCGGTTTCTGTAAGAATACCATACTGCCGGTAAAAAAACAGGGGAAACCTGACGAATCCCGCAGGGACATACAGAAATAATGTTTTTTCAGCCGTGTCCCGGCATCGGGGCATGGCTGATTTTTTGCCGTCAGGAGCGCCAAAAAAACCGTTCACAATTTCGTAAAATTCTATTGTCCCGCAGGGGTAAACACATTGACACAAGATGCGCACGGGAGTATAATGGGATAATATCGGGCAGATTGGAAAATCCTGCCGGATATGTTCCGAAAGAAGGATGGAAGACAGACCCGTTTGGCGGCCCGAACAGGGTATGCGGCACTTGTCCGGTCTGCCAAAAAGATCTGCCTGCCATCCGAAATCAAAGGAGGAATTATATGAAGTTCGCGAAGAGAGTGCTCTGTATGCTGACGCTGGCAGTTCTGCTGTGCGTCATGCTGGCCACCAATGTGCTGGCCGCGGAGCTGGAAGGCTCTGTCTGGATGAATCTGGACCTGAACTCCGCCGAGGAGAATACGGTCGTCCGGATCGTCACGGATACCACGGTCACCGACGGTCTGCTGAAGCTGACCTACGACAGTGAGAAGCTTACCTTTGAATCCGTAACGGTGTACGAGGACTATGTAGCCATGTACTCCGTCAACGCGGAGGAAAAGGGTACCGTGCTGATCAGTTGGGTGGCACCCGAGGCTTATGAGACCAATGGAGAAACTGTGGTCCTGATGCGGGTCACCTTCTCCGGCAAGGGCCGTCCCGCCGATGTGGAAATGACCGGCGTCATGCAGGATCCCGACGGCAACACCGTGAAGATCGGCACCGTGGATACCACGGCCCTGGCCGAGGCGGTTGCCCAGGCTGAGGCTCTGGATCCCAACGACTATACCCCCAAGTCCTATACTGTGGTGGAGAAGGCTCTGACCGCCGCCAAGGCTGTGCTGGCGGATCCCACCGCCACCCAGGCAGAGGTGGATGCCGCGGCCAAGGCCCTGAACGATGCCATGGCTGCTCTGCTGCCCTACGGCACCATCCTTACCGACGAGCTGGAGGCTCTGATCCAGGAAGCCGAAGGCAAGGACGAGGCCATGTATACCCCCGCAACCTATGCCGCAATGGAAGAAGCCCTGGCTGATGCCAAGGCAGTCCTGGCCGATCCCGACCATACCCAGGAGGAGATCGATGACGCTGCCGCCGCCCTGGCTGCCGCCATTGATGGCCTGGTCAAGAAGAGCACCAACCCCGACACCGGCGACAGCTTCCCCGCAGCGGTCTTTGGCCTGCTGGCTCTGGGCAGCCTGGCCGGTCTGATGGTCCTGACCGCCATGAACAAGAAGTGGGCAAGCCGGGCCCTGATGCTGGTCCTGGCCCTGACTCTGGCCCTGCCCATGGTTGGCGGTGTGGCCCGGGCCGAGGAAAACACCACCGATCCCGAGAATCTGACCTTTGAGACCCTGGAGAATCCCGGCCTGACCGGTTCCCTGGTCCATGGAATCGGCAAGGACAATGTGCTGGAACAGCCCCAGGTGGATCCCGATGCCATGGTCAAGGTCATCATCCTGATGGATGCCAAGAGCATCATCCAGGAGGATCCCGATGCTCAGCTCACCGCTGAGGTGCAGCAGAAGATCGAGGCTCTGGAGCAGGAGCAGGACAAGGTCGTCAAGAAGATCGAGAAGGAAGTCCTGGAGGGCGAGCCCCTGGAGATCAGCTACAGCTATACCTGGCTGCTGAACGCCGTGGCTGCTACCGTGCCCTATGGCACCATCGCCGAGATCGAGGCCCTGCAGGGCGTTTCCCGTGTGTTCCTGCAGTTGACCTATGAGGTCTGCGAGACTGAAAACAGCGTTTCCAACCCCAACACCGTTACCGACGGCGTGATGATCGGCCGGGAGCCCACCTGGGCCAACGGCTACACCGGTGAAGGCATGAAGATCGCCATCATCGACACCGGCCTGGACATCGATCACCAGAATTTCACCGCCCTGACGGAAGACAAGCTCACCGACACCTCCGCCGACCAGGACACCATTGCCGCGGTTCTGGGTGATCTGAACGCCAGCAAGCGTTATCCCGGCCTGACTGTGGAGGATGTGCATTACAACACCAAGGTCGTCTACGGCTTCAACTACTGTGACGACGATCTGGATATCACCCATGCTGACGGTCGTGGCGACCACGGCACCCACGTGGCCGGTATTGCTGCCGCCAACAAGGCCGAGGGCAGCGAGGTCGTGGGCGTAGCTCCTGACGCGCAGCTCTACGTTATGAAGGTCTTCGGCAAGAACGGCGGTGCCTACACCATGGACATCCTGGCCGCTCTGGAAGATGCCCTGATGCTGGGCGCTGACGTGATCAACATGAGCTTGGGCTCTCCCGCGGGCTTTACCTCCGGCGATATGACCGAGATGGGCGACCTGCTGGATCCCGTTTACGCCGGCATTGCCCAGACCGGAACCGTGCTGTCCGTCTCCGCGGGCAACAACTACAACTCCGGCTTCTATAATAACTGGGGCCTGGACAAGAACCTGACCGAGAACCCTGACAACGGCGTGGTCGGTTCTCCCGGATCCTATGTGAACACCATGACCGTGGCCAGCTACGAGAACTCCATGGTCCAGCGCAGCTTCATCGCTGCCGGTGATTACCGGATCGTCTATGTGGACAGCACCGACTACGGCCTGCCCGCTGTGACCACCCTGACCGGCGCATATGAGGTCGTGGTGGTGCCCGGTGTGGGCGCTGAGTCCGATTATGAGGGCCTGGATGTGACCGGCAAGATCGCGCTGGTCCAGCGCGGTGAGCTGAGCTTCCTGGATAAGCATACCATCGCGGAAGCCAAGGGTGCTGTGGCCTGCCTGATCTACAACAACACCGACGGCGAGTTCGGCGCGGATATGACCGGCACCGCCAACACCACCCCCTGCGCTATGATCACCATGGCCGACGGCCGGTACCTGGTGGCCGCGGTGAAGGCTGATCCTACCCTGAAGATCACCTTCCCCACCGAGTACGCACCCTTCCCCAGCCCCTATGCCAACGAGATGAGCGAGTTCTCCTCCTGGGGTCCCGCTCCCGACCTGTCTCTGGCTCCCGATATCACCGCCCCCGGCGGCAACATCTACTCCACCGTGGACAACGGCGGCTATGATGTAATGAGCGGTACCTCCATGGCCGCTCCCAATATCGCCGGCATGGCCGCTCTGGTCATGCAGTATGTGAAGGAAACCTTCCCCACCGGCACCGACTACCGTGCTGTGACCCAGAACCTGCTGATGAGCACCGCCATTCCCGTGGTCTACGGCCCCAACGGCCTGACCTATTCTCCCCGGTCCCAGGGCTCCGGCCTGGCCAACGTGTTCAACGCGGTGACCACCCAGGCTTACCTGACCGTGGACGGCGTGGAGATGCCCAAGGTGGAGCTGGGCGATGACGCGGACCGCACCGGCGCCTACAGCTATACCTTTAATGTCCATAACTTCGGTGATGCTCCCGTGTACTACACCCTGGATACCAACATCCAGACCGAGGGCTATGACGATGTCCAGGGCTACTACTTCATGTCCGGCACCCCCGTATCTCTGAACGGCTGGACCGCCGAAAGCTCCGCCGCCTTTGTCTACATCCATGACCTGGATGCTGACGGCGATGCCGATTCCCACGATGCTTACACCGCTTACCAGGCTGTCAAGGCCGGCACCGCTCTGGAGTCCATGCGGGCTGATCTGAACGGTGACGAGACTGTGACCAAGGCCGATGTCCAGGCTTATCTGGACGCGCTGGTGGGCAACAACGATGTGGACCTGTCCGCGGAAGCCCTGCGGGTCGCCCCCGGCGAGACCGCCGCGGTCACCGTCAATGTGACCCTGGCCAACGCCGCCAAGGAATATCTGGACGAGGTCTACACCAACGGCGGCTATGTGGAGGGCTTCACCACTCTGACCGCCCTGCATGACGGCGGCGTGGATCTGTCCCTGCCTTACATGGGCTTCTACGGCGACTGGGCCGAAGCACCCATGCTGGACTTTGCCAGCTACTGGGATTACATCAACTACGGCGACAGCATCATTCCCGGCAACCAGTACATCCACGCCCTGTTCACCGAGCTGATGGGTGATGAATATGGCATGTATCCCGGCATGAACCCCTATGTGGGCGAGATGTTCGACATGAACCATGTTTCTCTGTCTCCCAACGGCGACGGCTACGCGGATACCGTTACCGACATCTACATCTCCCTGCTGCGCAACGCCGAGACACTGACCATTACCTACACCGATATGGATACCGGCGAGGAATACTTCGGCGTCCAGATCAACAACGTGTCCAAGAGCGTGTTCTACAGCAACTACGGCCAGGTGATCCCCTTCGCCTACGACCTGTTCATCGCTGAGCCCGGCCTGTATGACTGGGAGGGCCTGGAAAACAACACCCGGGTCCTGCTGCAGGTGGAGGCCGTTGGCCTGGATGAAAACGAGGAGCCCGAATACTGGCAGGTGCCCATCACTGTGGACCTGGAAGCTCCCGAACTGCTGAACGCCATCCGCACCGAGGATCCCGAAACCGGCAGAACTTACCTGACCCTGGAGTTCCGGGATAATGTGTCCGCTTCCGCGGTCATTCTGGCGGATCCCTCCGGTACGCAGCTTTATGGCATTACCGGTGTGCAGGATGTGGAGCCCGACGAGAATGGCTATCAGAACTACACCCTGACCTTCGACATCACCGGCATTACCGGCAAGATGATGATCATCCTGTCTGACTACGCCGTCAATGAGAGCTACTACGGCATCAACATGGGTGGCGAAGGCGCGCCCTACGGCGACCTGGTTGCTTACCAGTATAACTACAATACCGGCTTCTATGGCTGGGTGTCCTTCAACAGCGGCGTGGACTACAACGAAACCGCCATCTTCCCCAATTACGGCGTGGACTTTGTGGCCGCGGAGTATGTGGGCGGCTATGTCTTCGCCCAGACCGAGGACGGCAAGCTCTACGGCTTCCGTTACGAGGATATGCTGAACAACACCATGGATCTGGAATCCACCTACATCGCCACCCTGGAGAATGTGTACCAAGACTTCGCTTACAACTACTCTGACGGCAAGCTCTATGGTCTGGTGACCACTGAGGAGATGTGGTACGGAGTGCCCAGTGTGCAATCTGAGATTTTTGTCATTAATATCAATGGCGAATACTTTGATGAAACACTTTGGAGTGAAATGGCCCCCTACCAGGAAGAGTGGTATGCTGGCCGCGGCGAGCTGGCAGGCCTGGGCCTGGCCATTGACGATGAGGGTAGCTTCTACATCATGGGCTCTCATTATGAGGACCATTATGATGAGGAAACCTGGGAATATCTGGGTACTACCGAGTCCACCGCCCAGATCTGGAAGGCCTCCATGGAAGAGTCCTGGGATGGAATGCGTCTGGGTGCCTTCCGTCTGGTGGGCGACACCGGCATGGAACTGGATTTCCTGCAGTCCATGGCCTGGGACCACAACACCGAAACACTGTACTGGGCCCGCTTCGATGCCGGCGCTACCTACATGGTTTCCGAGCTGATCCAGGTGGATCCTTCTGTGGTCACCGAGGATGAAAACGGCAACCCCATGGTTTCCGCTGTCAAGGTGGGCAACCTGTCCGGCGAGACCTGCGCCCTGTTCGCGCCCCTGACCGCTGAAAGCGCCGCCAAGGCGGAACACGCCAACCTCCCCGAAATGGATCCTTCCGTCATCGGTACGCCCATCCTGCGGGAGGAGACCCTGACCATGAGCATCGGCGGCACCAAGCAGCTCTCCTATGACATCGATCCCTGGTATACCGACCACAAGACCGTGGTCTGGACTTCCTCCGATCCCAACGTGGTCACCGTGGATGGCAGCGGCTTCATCACCGCTGTGAACCCCGGCAGCGCCGTCATCACCATTGCCTCTGCCGAGGACGAGACCAAGTTCGATACCCTGTCCGTGGAAGTCACCGCGCTGGATCTGAAGATCGAGGGTGTTCTGTCCACCCAGGGCTCCGGCATCGGCAGCTTCTACAACGCCAGACCCTATACGTTCAACATGGTTGAAGGTGTGGCCACCCTGACAGAGGGCAGCCCCATCACCGCCCCCAATGAAATGAACTATGGCCTGGCTCTGGGCACCACCGAGTTCGGCCGCGGCTCCATCTGGACCTGCGAGGTTGGCAACACCGGCATGGTCTACGAGATCGATCCTTACACCGGCGCGGTGAAGGATGTGCTGGCCCCCATCGACGGCGATATGCTCTTCGGTATGCACTACTCCGAGTCCATGGACAGCTTCACCGGCATCATGAACTACTTCATGTATGTGGATATGCCCATGAACCACGAGCAGGAAGAGGAAATGCTGAACTCCTACGACGAAGAGACCAACATGTTCATGTGGCACCGCCTGAATATGCTGCCTTACCTGATGGAGTCCAACACCGGCTTCATCACCGGCGAGACCGGCCAGGGCGCTTCCAGTGAGATCGTCTTCTGCGGCATCACCGGCATCGACGGCGGCATTAAGGATATGTACGGCCAGACCTACTACTACGATACCTACAAGGACTACCTGGGCAACTGGGCTGCCGGTATGCCCTGCAGCTACCAGCCCGACCAGACCCTGATCCTGCTGGACAACGTGGGCCGTCTGTGGTACATCAATGAGGTCACCGGCGTTACCATGGAATCCGACGAGTGGGGCAATGTGTTCCTGACCACCCCCGACGGCGGCTCCATCGACGGTACCCGCAACGGCGTCATCCTCAGCGAGGATGTGGCCGAGGATGGCACCTACTCTGTCTTCCACATTACCAAGATCGTGGAAACTCCCCTGACCGATATGTTCCGTGAGGGCACCATGCCCCGGATCACCTATCACTTCTCCGACATCGAGTTCGCCGGCTACACCAAGGACAACGATCCTATGATCCTGATGAGCCTGTACGACTACTGGAACAACGGCTCCACCAATGAGCTGTTCCTGTACGTCCCCGGCCACGAGACCGAGGAGATGGACTACGAGACCTGGGAGCCCATCCGTACCCCCGACCGGCTGTTTGCCCTGGGCAGCACCGGCGAGTACAACATCATCGCCAGCATCCACTATGCCGAAGTCACCGGCGGTGTGGATCCTGAGGAGCCTGCGGAGGCAGGTGTTAACCCCCTGGGCATTGGCAGCTACCGTTCCGGCAGCCGGTAATTCCCCCCATAGCAGCACAAGAGGGCTGCCGCGAAAGCGGCAGCCCTTTTTTGTATGGAATTCGGAACGCAGGATGACAAGGTGCGGATTTATTCCTTCTCCAGCAATCCGTCCTGTTCCATCTGCGCCCGGAGCAGGGGAATCAGCCGTTGGGTGTGAATCTGCACACCTTCGGTGGACAGGTGGTTGTCCGTTCCGTAAAGGTACACGCCACGCCACAGGGAATCCTCCAGCTCCGAAATGATGGGCACCTGAAGCTTCTCCCGGAAATAGGCGTCCAGCTCTGCCCGGGCCTGGGGGGTGCTGTCGTCGGACAGGGCCAGGGCATTGCGTGGGGAGTAGGTGTAATAGACATATACCCCGGCAACCTGGAATTTTTCGTACATCCGGTTGATGGGATCGATGAACAGCGCTTCCGGGAAGGCGGAAACGGTGTAGTGCACCGGCAGGCCGTATACCGGCTGGTCCGTAGCGGCGTTGGGACGGTAAACAATGTAGTCACCGTATTGGTTGTAGCTGGGGCTGCCTACGGGATTGCCGTCCTCGTCAAAATCTCCGGCCCACAGGCCGTAGCTCTTTTTGTCCATGGCATCCCTGGTGGAAAGGTAGGCTTCCAGGGCCGGGAAAACATTGGTGTAATGGCGCATATCCAGGGCGGCCAGGGTGTCGTAGTTGGATTCCATCATGTTGAAGAAGGGTTCATCCAGATCCGTGGTGGTGCAGAACTGCCGTTTGGCGGCGTCGAATTCCGGCATATGCAGCAGCACATCCCCAGGATTCATGCACTGCAGGATCAGCTCCATCTGGGGCATGGCGGTGGTGTATGCGAAGACACCCATGTTCACGATCTCGTATTCCGGGAATGCCTCCCGGAGCAGCTTGCTGTCATAGCCGAACCGGGTAGAGGAACCGGAGAACAGAACGATCTTCTTCTTATCCTTTACGCTGAGCAGCCAGTCGTACTTGTCCTGGAAGGTGTCGTAGTAGGTGGCGCTGTATACCGGCAGCTCCGCTGCGTTGAGCCGCAGGGTCGTCAGGGTCATGCCGGGGTTCCGGATCTGCCGGATGTTGTCGAAAAGTACCAGCTCTTCCATCACCGCGTCCCGGAAGGCCAGATCCTCGATGATCTTCAGGCTGTCCGGCAGGACCACTCGCCGGCAGACCAGCCCACGGAAGGCATCGGCGGCGATGCAGGTCACGGGAGTGCCCTCCAGCTCTCCGGGTACACAGACCGTGTCCTCCGTGCCGGCGTAGCCGGTGATGCGGATGCCGGTGGGGGTTTTCTCCCAACGGAACAGGGATTCATCTGACCAGGGACACCACTGGGCGTACAGGTCCGGTCCTTCCGCCGGGTCCAGGCGGCTGCCCAGACCTACGGCAGTGCCGGATCCGTCCGGGGCCGTGTTCCAGCCCGTCAGGGTGTGGCCGGGCCGGGTAAAAATTCCGGTGGCTGTGTTCCAGCGCAGATGGGAGGGGGTCAGAGGTATCTCCAACGCTTCCCGATTTGTGCCGTCGTTGGGATGGTAGCGGAGGAAGACATCACTTTTTTCCACGGTCAGGGTCACCACGGTGGGGTAGCGGATCTGATGGAGGGTGACGATGGTGCCGCCGGTGGGGGCAGGGGAGACGGTGGCGTTTTCGTAGTCCGTGCCCAGGATCCGGTAGCCGTCGGCGGTTTCCAGATAGAAGGTGGCGTCGGCGCCCCGGCGGACGATCTGGGTGTGGTCGGCGCAGATAAAGCCCGGGCTTTCCTCCAGGACCACCCGGCATTCCCATGCCGGGATCACCGCCTCCGGCGAACAGCCCCAAAGCAGAGCTGCAAGCAAAAAAAGAGCGAGAAAACCGGCTGCTTTCCGCATTTTTCTCACTCCTTTCCGATTATTGATGAATATTCTGGGGAATTGGGATCATGATGTTGAGCTGGAACAATTGGTCTTCGGTGGAAATAGTCAGGTCACCACGGTATTTCCGGACTACCCGGCGCATGCTGCGCATACCATAGCCATGGTAATCCCGGTTGCTCTTGGTGGTGACGGGAATGCCGTCCTCCATGACCAGCTTGCCCAGGAAGGGATTTTCAATGTGGATCAGCAAAAGCTCATTGGTAGCCCGGACGGTCAGATGAATGAACCGCATCTCCGGGGCCAGATTCTCCGTACACTCGATGGCGTTGTCCAGAGCGTTTCCGAACAGGGAGAAGATGTCAATGGCATCCATGAAATCCAGCTTCCCGCCTTCTGCCATGCAGGTGAACTGAATGCCGTTGGTAGTGCAGTGGAGCCGCTTGTCCGTCAGAATCACATCCAGCGTTTCATTGCCTGTGCGGACGGCGCTGTTGTAGATGGAAATGGATTTTTCCAGTTCCGCCAGATACTTTTCGTCCACCTGGTTGGTTTCCCGCAGGTGACGGATCTGGTGTTTCAGATCGTGGCACTTGATATTGATGGCTTCGATATTTTCTTTGATGAGCTTGTACTGCTTCTGTTCTTCCAGCCATAGCTTTTGCAAGGTGGTGAACTCTGTCCGTTCTTTGATGGAGGTAAGCGTATTTACCTGCACCACTAGCATGGATACATAGTAGAGGATCTCCGCCATGTTCAGCAGGGTATAGTAGAACAGATTGTACCGTGCCACCAGTTCACTTTCAAAATAAAAGATGGGGGTCAGAATGCACACCACCAGGATCAGCAAGATGGCATTGGAGGGAGGGATCTCGATACCGTCCAGCTTTTGCATCCGGCGGCCGATGGTGATGAAGATCAGAAAATAGACGGCCACAAAGGTGCCGCAATAAAGGACCATGTGGGAAAGTGTACCTTCCGTAAAAAACTGAGCCAGAACAGGATGCTGCTGCGCCAGGGAAGCTGCCACGATGATGCTCCGGTCGGCGATATACCAGGTCATAAAGCCGGAGCCAAAATAGAACAGGATGGTCCAGAAGCTGTTGGTGTAGCAGAAATTCAGTCCCGCGATGAGCAGTGCGATCAGCACCGCGCAATAAATGACTTCAGTGAACAGATCTCCCCGGTAGGTTACCACAAAAATTCGGCAGACCACAAGAACCGCCGCGGCTACCAGCGCCACCCGGGGCCAGAATTGCTTGTGCCGCTGACAGCGGTGGGCAAAGAGCAAGGTAGCGGACAGAAAGGCGAAGAAAATGTCGTAGAACATGACATTTTTCAGAAATAAATTGATCATTTGGGATTGGTCCATGGCGCATCCTTTCCGGTCAGCGGCCGCTGAGGTAGGCGGTAACGCTGTTGCAGAAGGCCTTTTTCCGCCGCTGGCTGATGGGCAGGGGCGTTCCGGCCACTACCACCGTATCGCCGTCCACCCGGATCACATGGCGCAGGTTCACCAGATAAGAACTGCTGCAGCGGATGAAGTCGTGGGGGTCCAGTTCATTTTCAATGTCTGACAGCTTGCCCCAGGCATCCAGATCCCCCTGGCTGGTGTGATAGATCAGCAGATGGTCCCGGATCTCCACATAATAGAGCTGGGAGATAGGGACCCGGGTGATGCGGGAGGCGGAGCGAACCAGAACTTCCTTTTCACTGCGGCGGGCAATGCTTCGCAGGGCCTTGCCCATCATGGCGGAGAAGCGGTAATAGTTGATGGGCTTTACAACGAAGTCCAGGGCATCCACTTCATAGCCGTGGACCGCGAACTGTTCCATATTGGTAATGAAAACCAGTGCTACCAAATCATCCATCTCCCGAAGACGGCGGCTGATGTCGATTCCGTTATAAGGGGACAGTTCAATGTCCATAAAAATCAGGTCGTAGTCTGACCGGTAATCGCTGAGAAAGCGCATGGGATCCTGGAAGGCGGAAACCCGGAACTGTTTCCTCTGGTCCAGGCTGTATTGGTTCAGAAAGCTCCGGAGCTGTTCCAGATCTTTGGGATCATCTTCCACAATGGCGATACGGATCATGCCGATGGCCTCCTTTCCTGCGCGGGTCGTTCTGTGTAGAATTATAGCACACGGCGGGCCGGGATACAAACATCATTTGCGAAAAAATTTTTGTCGTTTGCGAAAAAGGTGTTGCGCACGGCGTTTGTGCGTGTTACACTAAAAACAACCATAAGCCGTGTTATACTTTGTGCGTTTTGATGGGTAACGCGGCGTGGAAACCTGTCTGACCACGAAAGGGGGAAGGCCCGATCAAAGAAATGAACATGGCCGCGGAGGCGGCAAGCTGTCGCGGGGCAGCCAACACGGTTGGGCTGCCCGAAGAAAAACAACGATAAGTGGGAAGAATTAAGTTGAGAAATTCTAAATTGTGGTCCGGCCTGACCGCCATCGTGGCAGTCCTGCTGGTCATCAGCATCATCGGCCAGGGCGCGGCTCTGGGCTATGCTGACGTTATCAACAACATGCTGGGTATCGATCCCGTGATCATCGTCGAAAAGGGCGAGGCCGGCGATACCACCTATTTCAAGAGCAGCTTCGGCGCCTTTGATGACATCAAGGCCCAGGAAGCCATGCTCAAGGCATCCTTTGAACAGAACATCAACGAAATGCGTGAAGGCGCGGCCCTGCTGTACAACAACGGTGTGCTGCCCCTGAAGACCGAGACCCGGGTTTCCCTGTTCGGTCACGCTTCCGTGGATTCCGCATATCAGTCCTCCTCCGCCGGCACCAAGGCTGCGGACGGCGGCCTGAATGTCATTAACCTGCGGCAGGCTCTGGAAGGCCAGAACTTCGTGGTCAACCCCACCCTGTGGGACCACCTGAAGGCCTCCACCGTCACCCGTAACAACGGTGCTGCCGGCTGGGGCGGCGCCGGTGTCAGCGGCTCCGTTGCCAATACCGAGGATCCCATCGGCTACTATGACACCGTCAAGAGTTCCTGGGCCAACGACTACAAGGATGTGGCCATCGTGACCTTCGCCCGTCAGGGTGCCGAAGGTACCGACCTGAAGATGCAGGACGTGGACGATGACGGCGTTACCGTCATGAGCTCCCTGGCTCTGCACCAGAACGAGAAGGACCTGCTGGCTATGGTCCGCAGCGAGTTCGACAAGGTCGTGGTCCTGCTGAACAGCCCCAACCAGATGGAAGTCCATGAGATCATTCCTTACTGCGACGCCATTCTGTACATCGGCTTCCCCGGCCATCAGGGCTTCGTGGGTGTTGCTGAGATCCTCCGCGGCACCGTGAACCCCTCCGGTAAGCTGGTCGATACCTATGCCACCAGCTCCCTGTCCGCCCCCGCCACCGTCAACTCCGGCACCCAGTCTCCTCTGTATGCCAATGTGGACCACATTAACGCCACCATCGGCGCCGATGAGTTCGCGGAGTATATGTCCTTCCAGGCTGAAGGCATCTACATCGGCTACCGCTACTACGAGACCCGTTATGCCGACTACGTCATGGGCAAGGGCAACGCCAAGTCCAATGTGGGTGCCCTGGCCGGTGCTTCCGAGTGGAAGTACGAGAACGAGGTCCAGTTCCCCTTCGGCTATGGCCAGAGCTACACCACCTTCGAGCAGACCCTGGATAAGGTCGAGGTAGGCGAGGACGAGATCACCGTCACCGTCACCGTCAAGAACACCGGCTCCGTTGCCGGCAAGTCCGTTGTCCAGGTCTATGCCCAGACTCCTTACGGCGAGTATGAAATCGCCAACAAGGTCGAAAAGTCCGCCATTCAGCTTGCTGGCTTCGACAAGACCGGTATGCTGGAGCCCAACGGCACCGAGACGGTCACCGTTACCGTTGACAAGTACCTGCTGGCCAGCTACGACTACACCAAGGAAAAGGGCTACATCCTGTCCGAGGGCGATTACTACATCTCCATCGGCGATGACTGCCACGACGCTCTGAACAACATCCTGGCCGCCCAGGGCTACACCACCGCCAATGGCATGACCGCCAACGGCAACGCTGCCAAGTCCTACAAGTGGCATCAGGAATTCGACAACGAAAAGTATAACCTGTCTCCCGAGACCGGCTTCGAGATCACCAACCAGTTCGACGACTGCGATCTGAACTACTGGGTCGCCGGTTCCGGTGTCTACCTGTCCCGTAACGACTGGGCCGGTACCTACCCCGTGGCTCCCACCACCGTTTCCGCCACCGATGCCATGCTGGACATCCTGGACGGCGAGTGGTACGAGAAGGCCGCTGACGCGCCTTCCTACGCGGAAATCGCTGCCAACTTCGGCAAGGATGAGGGCATCACCCTGGCTATGATGAAGGATGTTCCTTACTCCGACCGC
This sequence comes from Oscillospiraceae bacterium, assembly GCA_017501695.1. GTDB lineage: Bacteria > Bacillota > Clostridia > Oscillospirales > Oscillospiraceae > Faecousia. The sequence continues at coordinate 40,414 of JAFVWL010000043.1, read as the reverse complement.
GCCACCTGGCTAAAGTTCATCTACCAGCTCCAGCCCGAGGATCTGCCCGCTGCCACCGCTGAGAGCTTCACCTGCCCCGCTGTCGGCAACCTGTCCCCTGCATTCAAGGTCGGTGACGGCGCTGACTCCGTCGGCGGCTCCCTGCCCATCAAGATCAACGTCAACGGTGAAGAGGTCACCATCCCCACCACCCGTTACTGCTCCAAGCCCATCCTGACCGGTACCTTCAACCCCGATCTGATGAGCGGCCGCGGCACCGCCATGGGCGAAGACGCACTGTGGAGCAAGTTCATGATCAACTACAACATGGGTGTCAACCTGCACCGGACTCCCTTCGGCGGCAGAAGCTTCGAGTATATGTCCGAGTGCCCCATCATGTCCTATCTGGCCGGTGAGCTGGAAACCGTCGCTATGCAGAAGTGCGGCACCCTGGCCGGTCCCAAGCATGCAGTGGGCAACGATCAGGAGTTCTACCGTGAGGGTCTGTCCTGCTTCTTCAACGAGCAGGCCTTCCGTGAGACCACTCTGAGAGCCGGCGAGGGCTCCATCCGTGCCGGTCAGGCCGGTGGTCTGATGCAGTCCTTCTCCCGCTTCGGTCTGAAGTGGTGCTCCTCCAGCTATGCTTACAATACCACCGTCCTGCGTAACGAGTGGGGCTGGCACGGCTGTATCGATACCGACGCGGCTCCCGCCTTTGACGCCGCCGCCTATGTGGACGACTCCGGCTACAAGAACCACTCTGTGGAAGTCATTACCGCCGGTACTCAGGAATGGTGCCTGGACGGCGCCGGTGCCCACGGCATGGCCGTTCTGAAGCAGGCCAAGGAGACCGACGACGGCTACCTGCTGCAGCTGCTGACCGAGGCCGCCATCAACTGGGAGTACGCCATCAGCCGCGGCAACATCATCAACGGTATGTCCGCCACTGCGGAATTCGTGGAGATCACTCCCTGGTGGGAGACCGCCATTGAGTATATGGTCATCGGTTCCGCCGTCCTGACTGTAGCCTGCGGTGCCATGCTGGTCTACAGCAAGATGGGCAAGAAAAAGGAACAGTAATAGGAGGGAAGTAACGCTATGAAGAAGAGTTTAGGTTTCTATTTCGCCCTTGTTTCCGCGGTGTTGGCTGCGGTTGGCCTGATCGTGTTCTTCGTGTACACCGGCAACGGCGGCGAGATGAATACTGTCGTGATCGCGGCTACCATCGCCGGCATCCTCTGTGAAGCCGCCCTGATGATGGGTGAGAAGAGCTACACCGATTATCTGGGCATTGCCGGCGCGGTGCTGCTGGCTGTGGCCATGACTTATTCCGTCACCGGCGGTCTGGGCAACATTGCCGACCAGTTCCAGGGCATCGTCATGTTCGGTAAGGCTGAGCTGGCCAATCTGAACTTCGCTATGCTGGGCATCTACCTGGTCAGCGTTGTGGCTGCCATCGGTGCCTGCTTCACCAAGAAGAGCAAGTAAGGTCATCAATTACATGAATCTGGGCTAGCGCTCTACGGCCGTCCGGGGCAATGCCCCGGACGGTTTTCTTATTCAACCAATTTCCGAAAGCGAGGCGACTGCTATGATCAAGATCTGTTTTAACGAAGGCTGGACCTGCCGGCACCTGGATGCGCCCGGTCCAGGTCATCCTGTGACCATTCCTCACGATGCCATGCTGGCGGAAAAACGTACGGAGCTGGCTCCCAGCGGCATCAACGGTGCATGGTTTGAGGGTTACGATTACCTCTATGAAAAACACTTTACTCCCGGGCCGGAACTGGCGGATAAACGCCTGATCCTGGAATTCGAGGGTGTGTACCGGAAGGCGGAGGTCCATGTGAACGGACAGAAGCTTGCCTTCCGGCCCTATGGCTATACCAATTTCTATGTGGATGTCACTGACCGTCTGGAAAACGGACGGGACAATTTGATCCAGGTCATTTCCCGGACCGCGGATCAGCCCAACTCCCGCTGGTATTCCGGCGCGGGCATTTACCGCCCGGTCCATCTGTGGGTGTCGGAACAGGAGCACATCCTGCTCAACGGCGTGAAGGTCCGCACCCTGTCCACCGCCCCGGCTAAGGTGGAGGTCACCGTAAAGACCTCCGGCGCGGGCCAGGTGGTTGTGGACATTCTGGACGGCAGCCAGGTCCTTGTCAGCCGGGAGATATCCACCGATGGGCAGGCTGTCATGGATCTGACGGTGCCCAACGGAAAGCTCTGGTGCCCGGAAACCCCCAAGCTGTATACCTGCCGGGTCCGCTTCGGCACGGATCAGGAGACGGTGACCTTCGGTATCCGCAGCCTGGCCTGGGGGCGGGAGGGGTTCCTGCTCAACGGCAAGCGGGTGATCCTCCGGGGTGCCTGCATCCATCACGACAACGGCCTTCTGGGCGCGGCCTGCTGGGCCGACGCGGAGGAGCGGAAGATCCGTCTTCTCCAGGAAAACGGCTATAACGCCATTCGCAGTGCCCATAACCCCTGCTCCAAGGCTCTGCTGGATGCCTGTGATAAGCTGGGTATGCTGGTTATGGACGAATACATCGATCACTGGTATATCCACAAGACCGAATACGATTACGTGGAATTTTTCGACCAATGGTGGCGGCAGGACCTTCAGGATCTGGTGGATAAGGATTACAACCATCCCAGTGTGATCATGTATTCCACCGGCAACGAGGTCAGCGAAACGGCACAGCCCAAGGGCATCGCCCTGACAGGGGAGATGACCCGCTGGCTCCATGAACTGGACGGTACCCGCCCCGTGACCTGCGGCGTGAATATTTTCTTCAATTTCCTAAGCTCCGTGGGCTTTGGCGTTTACAGTGACGAAAAAGCCCGAAAGGAAGCGGAGCGGGCGGAAAAGGCCCGTGCTGAAGGCAAACAAGCTAAGAAAGCCGCTGTGGGCAGTGAATTCTTCAACAACCTGGCGGGCCTGCTGGGCGACGAGTTTATGAAGCGTGGCGCGACACTGCCCTTCTGCGACTGGAAGACCCGGGATGCCTTTGCCAACATGGACATCGCCGGCTATAACTACGGCATTTATCGGGTGGGCTATGACCTGAAGGCCTACCCCGACCGTCTCATCGTGGGCAGCGAAACCTTCTGCAAGGATGCCTACCGCTTCTGGGAGCAGGCTAAGCGGGAGAAACGTCTGATCGGCGATTTCGTCTGGGCGGGCATGGACTACCTGGGCGAGGTGGGCATCGGAAGCTGGGAGTACCGGGACTACGCCCCCCGGTTCGACGGCGGCTGCGGATGGATTTCCGCGGGCAGCGGTCGGCTGGACCTGACGGGCAAGCCCTTGGGCGAAGCCCTGTACACAAAGGTGGCTTTTGAGCGGGAGCCCGGTCCCCGGATCGGCGTGTGCCCCGTGAATCATACCGGCGAGGCCCATTCCCCCTCTTCCTGGAAAATGTCCAACGCCATGGAAAGCTGGGCCTGGGAGGGCTGTGACGGCAAGCCCGCCGATGTGGAGGTCTACGCCCGGGCCCATACGGTGGCCCTGTACCTAAACGGCCAGCTTGTGGGCAAAAAGCAGCCGAAAAACGACTGCATCATCCGGTTCCGATGCACCTACCATCCCGGAAAGCTGGAAGCGGTGTCCTATGATGCCAACGGCAGAGAAATCGGCCGCAGCGTCCTGCGCAGCGCCGGTCCCGAGACCCGGCTTATGGCCCATCCGGAGCAGCCCACGGTCCATCCCGGAAGACTGTGTTTTGTTCGGCTGAAGTACACCGACGGCGCGGGAATCACCAAGCCTCTGTGCCGGGGCAAGCTGAAGGTCACTGTCACCGGCGGCAAGCTCCTGGGCCTGGGCAGTGCCTGTCCCTACTATGACCTGAGCTACCTGGATGACGTGACGGATACCTGTTTCGGCGAAGCTCTGGCAGTGATCCGGGCGGAGGACGCGGAGAACCTGACGGTTACCGTATCCGACGGAAAGCTTTGGACCCAGGCCTATGTCGCCGTTGTAAAATGATTTTTTCTCCTCTTTATTTCTTCCGCGTACCGCCCCGGACCCGTTCCGGGGCGGTACAACTGTTTAGAAAGGCTTTGCGGGGCAGGCGCATGGCACCGGGATAATAATACCGCAGTAGGGCGGCTTGCCCAGCCACCTCCGGGAAACCGCGTCAAAAAGCCGCAGCACCGTTTCGGTGCTGCGGTTGCTGTATTGCTCCTGCCATCAGGACGTTATTTGCAGGAATCCCGTTCATAAACATAATACAGGGCGTCCCCATCTTCGTGGGTACGGTGATAATGGAATCCGGCGTTTTCGAATGCTTTTTGGGACGCTGTGTTGCTTAGAAAGATTACCGCTTCGCTTTTCTGTATGACAAAGCCGGCAATATCTTCCCTTTCGAGAAGCTCCTTCAAGAGACTGGAACCCATGCCGCGGCCACGTTTATCGGGCGCAACCAGGACCTCCATAATCGTTGTTTTCCCTTCGTGCAGACAAAAGGCGATCACAGCAAAGGGTGCTTCGTTTTCAAAAACGACCTTGCACCAAAAGTTTTCTCCTACGGCAAATCCATCTTCGTTTGCCCAATAATCATAAAACGCGCGAAACCCCTCGTCTAAACCCGTGGATTTGACGGCGGGTTTATCAAGCCAGTTTTCAACATATGCCATTGTTTCGGGAGAATAGTCACGCCATACATAGTTCATTCGGCGCCCTCTTTATCCTGCGGTTCAAACCCCATGGCCCGGGCGAAGGTTTTGGGAAAATCCTCCAGCTTGGCCAGCTCCAAAAATTCGATCCTGTCCCGCAGCTCCTGGCATAAGGGCAGCAGCGCTTGGTTCCGGGCCAGCATTTTGGCACCCCCGCCGGCGGCGTTGCCTACGGCGGTGATCCGCCCGGCCAGCTCCGGGGGCAGCAGTCCGATCCGGCAGGCGCTGGCCGGATCCAGGTAGGTGCCGAAGGCTCCCGCCAGCAGCACCCGGTCAATATCTCCCAGCTTCAGTCCCAGGGCCTTGGTCATGAGCCGGATTCCGGCCTGAATGGCTCCTTTGGCAAGCTGGAGCTGTCGGATGTCCTCCTGAGTCAGAAAGACATCCTCTGTCAGAGCCAGAAACCGCTCTCCGTCCCGGAGGCCGGTACTTTGGATCCGCCCCCGGCGGTTCAGCATACCCAGGTCCAAAAACACTGCCGCCGCGTCAATCAGGCCGGAGCCGCAGATGCCCCGGGCAGCACCGCCGCCGATGACGCTGAAGCGAACCTGACTGTCCTCCAGCCACACATGGTCGATGGCGCCGGCTGCGGCCCGCATGCCGCAGCGGATATTGGCCCCTTCCAGGGCCGGTCCGGCGGCGGTGGAGCAGGCGATCATCCGGTCCCGATTGCCCAGTACCATTTCGCCGTTGGTTCCGATGTCCACCAGCAGGGTCATTTCCTCCCCTTCGTGAAGCCCGGTGGCCAGGACGCAGCCCAGAGTGTCCGCACCCACATAGCCGGAGATATCCGGTACCACCAGGACCCGTGCCGCCGGGCAGCAGGGCAGAATATTACCGCATGGCAACACCTCCGCCCGGGTCAGGACAGGGGAGAAGGGCACCGCTGCCAGATTGTCCGTGGGAATTCCCAGAAAAAGCTGCTGCATGGCCGGATTTCCCACCACGGAAACCACCCCCACAGCAGTGGGGGACACCTCTGCCTCGCCGCAGACCTGCCGTAGCAGTTCGGTCATGGCACCACGAATCAGCCGGGACTGACCTTCCAAAGCACCGTCCGTGGCGGCGCGGATCCGGCTGATCACATCGGAACCGTATATGGCCTGGGGGTTGGGCATACTGGCACGACCCAGCTCTGCTCCGGTGGTTCCGTCCAGCAGGAAGCAGACCACCGTGGTGGTGCCGATATCAAAGGCTGCCAGAAATCCCGGTGCCAGGGGATCCAGGGCGGTTTCCTGTTCCGCACCCCGGTCCAGAACCCGGACCCGGTCTTCCCGGGGAAGGGTGACGGTCATATCCCGGTCCACGGTAATTCCGCAGGCCAGTACCTCCCGGTCATTCACCAGGACCCGGCATTTGCCGCATTTGCCGCTGCCGCCGCAGGGGGCGTGGTGCCGGACCCCGGCATCTGCCAGGACGCTGAGAAGCTTGCTTCCCCGGGGGACGGAAAGGGTGATCCCCTGGGGCAGAAGGGTGATATTATAATTCATGGGAACCTCCTGCTTCCCGGTACAGGGCCGGGGTGACGGTGGTGTGGGGCGGGACGGTCAGGAACCGGTCCGGATGCCAACGCAGGGCCAGCAGGTCCTCCAGCCAGCCGCAGCTGCCCTCCAGAAACCGGTATTCCAATTCCAGAGTCTCCGCGATTTCCCGGCACAGGGCTTCCGTTTCCGGGACAGGGGGGATCGTGTCTACCAGGGCCAGGTAACGGTAATGGGAAAACATCCGGCCAAAGATCCGCTTGGCCCGGGCTTTCCCGTGGGCTTCCACACAGTGGCGGTACTCGGCCCGGATGTTCCGCTCCCCCTGGAGCCAGCCCTCCGTCAGGAAGTAGGTGCCGGGATGCTTCCGCCGCAGTTCCTGCCCCAGCAGCAGCGTGATGCAGTCGTCGCACCGGGGGACTACCAGAGTCCGGTTCCCGGATTCCAGTCCCTGCAGACTGCCGCCGCACAGGGTCATAGCCAGCAAAACGGTGTCGAAGCCCTGAAGGTTATCCAGGGCAGATTGAATCTGTTCCCGACGTTTTTCCGGAACGTTGTGGGCCCCACCGGGCAGCCAGAAAACGGGCAACGCTGTGCCGGTCCGGCACATGGCTTGCTCAAGCTCCCGCCGGAGGGTTTCACAGGCAAGGATCACCGGCTCCATCCGGACGCCCCCCCTTTCAGAAATGAACATATTCTGACACCATGCTACAACACCTGGGGGCGATTTGTCAATGACCGAAATCGCGGTGTATGGTTGCGCCCCGGGAAAAATGTGATATAATGGTATCTGGTCGAGTTTTGTCCGAAAATTGTTGCAGGATTCTTGACAATTGGTAAAAAAATATCTATACTATATTTATGTGAACGTGTTCACAAAGGAGTTATTATGCCGAAGATCATTGAAAATCTCCAGGCCCGGCTGGCGGTCGAGGCAAAAAAGCAGGTAGAGGAATCAGGGTACGCCGCCATGACCATCCGCAGTGTGGCAAAGGCCTGCGGCGTGGGCGTTGGCACCGTGTACAACTACTATTCCTCCAAGGATGAGATCCTGGCCTCTTATATGCTGGAGGACTGGAACAAATGCGTGGCGGCCATTAACGCGGTCAGCACCTATTCCGACTCTCCGGCGCCGGTGGTCCGGTGCATCTGTGACCAGCTTTGTTTCTTTGCCCGGCTCCATGCGGCCGTGGTCCGGGATGAAGCCGCAGCCGCGGTTTTCTCCGGTGCCCACAACCGCTACCATGGTGTCCTGCGGGGCCAGCTTGCCGCCCCTCTGCGGAAATTCTGTGATACGGATTTCGCAGCGGAATTCATCGCGGAAGGTCTGCTGACCTGGACCCTGTCCGACCGGGAGTTTGACGAGATCTACGGCATGATCCGCAAACTATTTAAGGAGTGAGATGATATGTCCAGTTTTGAAAATCTCCGCGTGGTAGACAATTTCTACCAGACATCCCTGTTCTTCCCCATGCCCACGGTGGTCATCAGCACCCTGTGTGAGGACGGCTCCACCACCCTGGGTCCCTATTCCCTGGTACAGCCCTACTATGTGGCGGGCAAGGATTTCTATGCCATGCTGCTGAGCTGCCGCAACTCTTCCAACACCGCCCAGAACATTCTGCGTACCGGCAAGTGTGCCATCAACTTTGTGGATGACAAGCCCAAGACCTTCAAGGAGTGCGTCAAGCTGTCCTGGCCCGGCGACAAGCCCGAGGACAAAATGCCCAAGTGCGAGTTCAAGCTGGAGAAGGGTATCATCGAGGAGACCACCGGTGAGAAGCGCCCCATGGTCCTGACCGATGCCATCCAGGTCATCGAGTGCACCTGGGTGTCCACCCTGGACAACGCCCAGGACGACAAGCCCGGCAATCTCAACGGCTACGAGCCTCCTTACCATGATTTCAACGGCATTACCTCCAAGTTCGGCGCCCATTTCATCCTGAAGGTCGATAAGATCCTGATGAAGAAGAAGTATGCCGATGCCATCATCAACGGTGTCAAGGCTATGGATTTCCCGCCCCTGCCTGTGGATTACGGCTACCGGGATTCCAAGAATTTCTGGTTCCACCGGAAGGGCTGGATGCGGGCCGAGCTGCTGCCCATCCGGAAGCAGACTCTGGACTCTGTCCGCTATGCGGCTGACCGGGCTGACGATACGGTGAAGTTCACCGATGACGCCCTGGAAACCATCCTCAATGTGCCCCGTGTTTTCCTGCCCCTGGTGCTCAAGGGCTGTGTGGACTGGGCCAAGGAAAACAACTGCACCCTGATCACCGCTGCGGAGATGAAGATCATCAACGACAAGCGGGCCAAGGAAAAGAACAAGAAGTAAGGCGGCAGTGCCGCCGGACAATTCGCACGAACATTGGGAGGAGATCGCTGCTGCCCTTCGCCGCCCGGTATCGTTCCTGCGGTGTGATTATCATTTAATAAGGAGGAAATCATCATGAAAGTAGTTCTGGCCGGTGCCTTTGGTAATCTGGGCGCCGAAATTCTCAAGTGTCTGTGTGCCGCCGGTCACGAGGTTGTGGCCGCGGATCTGAAGGAGCGTCCCGTGGAGGGCACCGAGGGCAAGTACACCTTCGTCTCCATCGATGCCACAAAGCCCGAGACGCTGAAGGGCCTGTGCGACGGTGCCGAGGTGGTCATCACCACCATGGGCCTGACCGGTGCTTCCACCAAGGTCACCTCCTATGACATCGACTACCAGGGCAATATGAACCTGTACGCCGAGTGCAAGCGTGCCGGCGTCAAGAAGTTCAACTACATCTCCGTCATCTCCTGTGACGAGCCCGGCGCTGAGAAGGTGCCCATGCTCCACGCCAAGTATCTGGTGGAACAGGAGATCAAGAAGGAGCCCATGGACTGGGTCATCTACCGTCCCACCGGCTACTTCTACGACATCGCCAAGGTCTTCAAGCCCTACATTGACAAGGGCGAGATGCAGTTGCTGAAGGGCTACGGCGGTGTGAAGGCCAATGTGGTGGACTGCCCCGACTTTGCCCGGTTCATCGTGGACCACATGAACGACACCAATGTGACCTACAACGTGGGCGGCAAGGAAACCTATACCTACGAGGAAATGGCAGCCATGTGCTTTGAAGCTGCCGGCAAGCCCCTGAAGATCAAGTGGGCTCCCATCTGGCTGTTCAGCGTCCTGGCCATCCTGCCCAAGATCCGGAAGGAAGGCAAGCACGACATCATCCTGTTCTCCAAGTGGACCCTGAGCCACGACCTGGTGGGCGACACCGAAACCGGTGATGCCAGCTTCGCTGCTTACATCAAGAGCTATTTCGGAAAGGAGTAAGCTATGTGGAATTGGACCCATCTGGGAATCTTCTTTGCTCTGAGCCTGCTGGTCTGCCTGTGCGGCTTTAAGAAGTATGTGTACTTCATGTCCATCGGCTACGGCTTCTCCGTGGCCATCATCGGTGCCGCCATGGCCGTTATGGGCCTTATGGGTATCTACCCCAACCTGGGCATCGCCCACTACATCCAGTTCGCCCTGTTCGTAACCTACGGCTTCCGGCTGTCCGGCTTCCTGCTGATCCGGGAAATCAAGAACGCCTCCTACCGCAAGACCCTGGCGGAAGCCACCGGCGACGAGGTTCCCGTGTTCGTGAAGTTCTTTATGTGGATCGCCATGGGTGTGCTGTATGTGGCCCAGACCTCCGGTGTGGCTTTCCGGCTGTTCAATGAGAGCGGTTCCTCCGTGCTGCAGTGGGTGGGCATCGTCATCTCCGCCGGCGGCATCCTGCTGGAGGCCATTGCCGACGAGCAGAAGTCCAAGCAGAAGGCCAAGCGGCCCGATATGGTTGCCACCGAGCAGCTCTATAAGATCGTCCGCTGCCCCAACTACTTCGGTGAGATCCTGTTCTGGACCGGTGTGACCGTTTCCTGCCTGGACTGTCTGGTGGGTATCGGTCAGTGGGTTACCGTGATCATCGCCTACATCCTCATCGTGTTCATCATGTTCAACGGTGCCCAGCGGCTGGAGAAGCGGCAGATGGCCCGCTACGGCAATAATCCCGAGTATAAGGCTTATGCCGACAAGACCCCCATTATCATCCCCCTGCTGCCCGTTTACCACCTGAACAAGCAGGACTAACAGAAAAAAGGGTCATCGCGAGATGGCCCTTTTTTTGGAAAGAGAGGTTCTCTATGTACAACTTTACGATTCCTATGGCCCTGATGGATTATCTGCCGGTGGCCTTCTTTGGGGTTTCCGCGGTGCTCCTGCTGCGGGACCTGTACAATAAGATGTTCAAGGGTGCCTATGCCCTGTTGGCCGCGGGCAGCGTCAATGTGTTCCTGGCGGGCTTCTGCAAGGCCACCTGGAAGCTGCTGTATGCCGCGAACATCTGCGATTTCGTGGCTCTGGAAGAAATGTTTATGCCGGTCAATTCTCTGGGCCTGCTGTTTGTGGGCCTGAGCATTGTAGGTATGCTGTGTTGGAAGCGAAAGAGCGTTCTGATGGCCGCACCTCCCGTATTTGCCAGCAGCCTGCCCTTCATTCTGATGATGGTGGTTGGCCTGGGCGGACTGTGTGCGGGACTCAGTGTTCTGGCGGCAAAGATGAAACGGGGCAAGGTGACGGTGCTGTTTGGCCTGTCCTTTGTTTGTGCCATGGCCATGGGCTATATGTCCAGCCAGGATTCCACCCAGGCGTGGGTCAACTGGGCAGAGCAGAGCATCAATACCGTGTCCCAGCTGTGTCTGATGCTGGGCGTCATCGCCCTGCATAAGGCCGGTCTGCAGGACTGGACTTGGGAAGGAGCCACTGTATGATTCAGGAAATGCTTCGCGCCATCACCGCCCGCCACCATCTGAACGGCATCGACCCCGGCCCTTACAGAAAGCTGAAGGCCAACGGCATGAACTTCCAGATCTGGGCCTTTGAGGCCGAGGGCCTGGGCAATGTGTCCGTTATGACCGCCGAGGGCTTCTTCGGGCTCATGAAAATGGACACCCTGATTATCACCCCCACCCAGGTGGATCTGCCCCTGTTCTCCTACGACCGGGTCCACGCCATGGGCAACGACACCCTGATCTTTGAACTCTACGACACTCTGCTGGGCCAGCCGGACCTGACGGCTCTGGAGCAGGTGAAGGAGAAGTACAAGGGCCTGCCGGATCACGATTTGGGCCAGCACTGGTACGATTCCATCAAGCTGGCGGTGAGCCTTTCCAAGAAGGGTAAAAAGGTCCATCGGGCCGGCTTTGACGCCTGCGTCCGGGATTACCTGGATGCCTTCCTGGACGCGGCAGCTACAGCCCCGGCCTGCCCCGACCCGGAGGTCAAGCGGGAGAAGGGCAGTGTCTATGTGGAAGGCCTGCTGGAGCACGGCGGTCCCTCCACCGATGTGTTCAAAAAATCCATTGGCGAGGAAAAGACCGCGGACCTGTTCCGCCGGATCCTCTTCGCCACCAGACCCTGAACCTGAAAGAAGAAGCCCGGCTCCTTCGAGCCGGGCTTGCATTATGCCATTTTGTCCTTCTTCAATGCGTACAGGTACAGGAACAGAGCCATCAGCAGCTCGCCGTACATGCTGATGTAGAACATCAGCTCCAGACAGGCCGCACCCAAGCCGGAGAACAGGAACATCAGGAAGGCGGACAGAAACAGGAACGGGGTTTTCTGCCGGATCCAGACGAAAATGCCTGCCACCATCATGGGGATCACGGTGCCGAAGGTCAGGGCACCGTTGACGATGTCTGCCCAGACCGGGGCGGAAACGGAGGCGTAGCGGCAGATGCCTGCCACGGTTTCCACGCCGATGGTCCGCACGATGCCGTCGGCGATGCCCAGGACCATCAGCACCCCGGTGAAAACCCAGGCGGCCTTCATCCAGAGACCCTTGAAGTCCAGGGCATAGGCACAGATCAGGAAGATCAGGGGAATCAAACCGCCGTGGAGGATGTAACGCATCCGGCTCAGGCCCATCAGCAGGGGGCCCTCGACCATGAAACTGCCCAGGGCCAGGATCAGGGCATCATAGGTCAGACCCACGCAGATCAGACCGGACAGCAGATAAATGAGATTCTTGGTTTTGAAATAGCGGGAGAACAGCAGGGCCGTGAAAACCAGTTCCAGGACGGTGATTACCCAGAGCATGGGGCTGCAGGAAGCATACAGAAGATCCAGCATGGTTAGTCCCTCCCTGATTTTAATTATTCAGCCCAGGCTTTGCAGGTGGCGACGGTCTTCTGGGGGCTGTGGGCCCATTCGTCGGCACCGATGTTCTTGCAGGCTTCGGCGGATACGGGAGCGCCGCCGATGATGACCTTGCACTCCAGGCCCGCGGCCTTGATGGCATCCACAGTGGCCTTCATGGAATCCAGGGCCAGGGTCAGAACGCCGCTGAGGGCCACGATCTTGATGCCCTCTGCCTTGGCAGTCTCCACCACCTTTTCGGCGGGGCAGTCGATGCCCAGGTCCAGAACCTCAAAGCCGTTGGCTTCCAGCATGGAACGGACAATGTTCTTGCCGATGTCGTGCAGGTCGTCCTTGACAGTGCAGAGGATCATCTTGGTCTTGGGGCCGCCGGATTCGGCACCGGCCAGGTAGGGCTTCAGCACCTCCACGGCATCGGTCATCAGCTCACCGGCGTAAATCAGGTCACCGACAAAATAGTCGCCTTCCTCAAACAGCTTGCCCACAGTGTCCATGCCCTTCTGACAGGCTTCCATGGCCTTGCCGGCAGCTTCCACAGAGTCCACGGACTCCAGAATTTCCTTGACGGTATCTTCATCCAGGTCGCCCATGGCGGCGGCCAGCGCTTCAAAATCGATCATAATATATATCTCCTTTTCAATAAGCGCGTCATCGCGAACCGGTCCTCAGACTGGTGCGGCGATTCCGTGGATCGTTGTGTAACCTTACGGGATTGCCACGCCGGTGTGCGCACACTGGCTCGCAATGACATCATTTTCTTATTTTTTCTGTCCGAACAGGCCTTTGCGGTAGGCTCTGTTATACTTGCGACCGCCTTTATCCTTCATCCGCAGGGCTTCGCAGGCGTAGACGGTGCCCATCATATCCTGGCTGCAGGGGTCCATAATGGCACTGTCCAGACCCGCTGCCATGGCATAGGCCATGCAGTTCATATTGACATACTTTCTTGCGGGCATGTCGAAGCTGATGTTGGAAATGGCACCGGTAACCTTCACCGCGGGGGCATAGGCATGGATGTTCTCAATGCAGTAGGCGAAGTCCTCCATGGCACTGGGCATGGTGGCCAGGGCCATGACGCAGGGGTCGATGTGGAGCTGATTCAGGGCCACGCCGAATTTATCTGCCTTGTCAATGATCCGTTTTGCGATCTCCACCTTTTTCTTTGGGTCGGCGGGAATGCCATCCTGGTCGCAGGTCAGGCCCACCACTTCCCAGGGAGTACCGGCAATCAGGGGGAAGATGGTCTCGCACTTGGTGCCTTCCTCGTTGACGGAGTTGACCATGCCGGGCTTCTTCACATGGCCGTCCTCCAGGATCCGGGCCAGAAGGGCCGCGTTGGGGGAGTCGATGCACAGGGGTACATCCGTACAGCCCTGCATGAGTCCGATAAGCCACACCATGGTCTCGTATTCGATCTCCGTGGCGGTGGAGGGGGCACAGTCCAGGAAATGGGCACCGGCCTTGGCCTGGGCCAGGGTCCGCTCGATGATCAGTGCCTCGTTCCGCTCGGCGATGGCCTGCTTGATGGAGGGAATGGCACCGTTGATTTTTTCACCGATAATAATCATGGTTGCTACCTCGTTAGCCGTCGGTGAGGATGGTCAGCAGCAGCCGCATCATCTTTTCCCGCATGGGCCCGAAGTACCAGGGCACCAGCTTTTTCATCAGCTTCCGGTAGCCCTCGGGATAGCTCTTGAATTCGTTCTTGCTCATAGGGCACCTCACAGTCTGTAGCTGCTTACGAAGTCGCAAACAGCCTTGTAATTTTCCCGCTTGGCATCGTTGCGGTAGGAGAGCATCTTGCCCTCGGAGAGGATGAAGCCGCCATCCTTGCCCAGCTCGTCACAGAGCCGCTTGGTGTAGGCTACGCATTCCTCGGGGGTGCCGTTTGCCAGCAGGTCGGTGGTCAGGCCGCCCATGATGCATACATTGGGCAGAGCCTCCCGGAAAGCGAAGGGATCATCCTGCTCGATGTGGAAGGTCAGGGTGCCCTTGGGATAGTCCTTAAAATATTCGGCAAACCGCAGCACGCTTCCCTCAGTGAAGATGCGGATGTTCATGCCCTTTTCGGCATAGGCATCCAGCAGCTCCTTCATGTGGGGCCAGTAGAACCGCTCGAACTGCTTCTTGTTCATTACATTGTGGGCCAGCATCAGGATGGAGGAATCGAAGCAGTATTTGTAATTGGGGCCCTTGCCGTTTTTGATCTTTTCAATGGCGGGGGTAATCCGCTCGGCGTCCCAGCGGTTGATGAATTCCTCAATCTTGTCGGGACTGCGGCGCATGGCAACGGAAAGCTGCTGAATGCCCAGCAGGTTGGAGAACAGCTCCTCAATGCCCAGCACGATGGCACCGCTCATGGGGTTGTTGGGGGACAGGGAGGGCAGACCGTACTTCTTGCCGGTGATGCCGGACATATGCAGGATGTAGGAGGTATAGCGCATATACTCAGCAAAGGTCTTCTTCCATACATCCAGGCCCTTTTCGTCCCAGCGGTCGCCGAACTTCTTGGGCAGGATCACTTCCCAGGCATAGCGGATGGGATCGTCCAGATACTGCTGGAGGGTATCCACAGTGCAATGGGCGTGGTCGTGGATGCCCACCACATCCGGGGTGTAGTAGTAATAGCCCTCGGGGTCGAAGGCTTCAGTGACGGTGAACTGGTTGCGGATGCCCACATCCATCAATCCGTCCACGGGGTAGGTGTCCAGGAACTTCACCACG
Organism: Oscillospiraceae bacterium; assembly: GCA_017501695.1. Lineage (GTDB taxonomy): Bacteria > Bacillota > Clostridia > Oscillospirales > Oscillospiraceae > Faecousia. The sequence goes on along the minus strand of JAFVWL010000043.1, from coordinate 25,372 downwards.
GTTTCTTCCAGAACATCAAAGTTGGTCATGGCCTGGTCCAGGGTATAACCCGCGTCAAATACCTTCCAGGTGACCACATTGGCAAAGTGGGGGATCCGGTCCGTTTTCTTGAAGTTGGCGGCGTCACGGAACAACTGTACCCGTGACTGCTGCAGCTGCTTGGGTTTCATTTGCATCGCTCCTTTTTTCTGAACGCGTTCACTACAAGGATAGCACTTTTCTGATATAGTGTCAATTCTTATCTGAAAAGTTTGGTAAAATGCACCGCTGGGGGGTATTTTTCTTATGCTTTTTGTCCATGGAATTGGGCTGCGGAAAATGCTATAATACAGGTACATTGATATGGAGGTTTTATCATGGAAGGTTTTACTGTGGCACTGGCACTGGTGGATGCCATCCCCGTGCTGTCCTTTGGAATCAGCATGATCATTATTGCCAGCCGGTTTGATTCGCCCTTGTTCCTGCTTGGTGCCGGTCTGTCCGTTCTGGCAGGCTGCTGCAAGGTGGCCTGGAAGCTGATCCTGGGTGTTGCCAAAAAGGATCTGCGGTGGCTGAATAAGCCCTTTGTTCCCATGCAGGCCACGGGCTTTTTGTTGATGGCTGTTTCCTTTGTTCTGGGTTTTGGCACCATCGATTGGGCCGGGGTTCTGGCTGCGGTCACCGGAATCCCCAGTGTGCTGTTCTTTGTGGCCTGGATCGGCCTGATGGGCTTCATGGGCTGGTACCGGAAAAACCGGTTCTCCAACGAGGATGCCAAGTCCAACTGGACTGCCCAGATCATCAATGCCGTGGGGCAGACCTGCCTGCTGCTGGGCATTCTCTTCGCGGGATAAGAAACGCACCCGATCCGCTTTGCGCGGACCGGGCGTTTTTACTTGGTATGTAAGTTTGGTGAACGGGTTCATAAAAACTGCCCATCAAAAGGGAATGCCCATTCGCTCCATTTTGGACAGGATGGCTCTGCGGGCTTCATTGGGGTCATGAATATCCAGCACCGCCGCTTCAAAGGGACAGACACCGTCGCCGGCTCGGTTGATGATGTGATCCGCCAGGCTGTCATATTCCGCCGTAATGCCGTGGCGTTCCAGTACAGCAAGGGCGCTTTGGCTCATGACCCGGGCATAGACGGCACGGACTCCCAGCAGCACATAGAGGTACGCCGTGGCCTTGCCAACCACCCGGTCAGCGGCGGAATAATCCCGGGCGTCGGTGCCGGTTTCCAGCCACCGGACCAGGGGCCGGACACCCCGGAGCTCCGTGGTCAGCACCGTATCTCTGTGACACATGACGCAGGTATGATTTTCCCGGATCAAAAGGGCTTTTGCCCGTTCCAGATCTGTCATCAGACCTCCACCAGGGTGTATTCCCGGCTGCCGTAGCCCTGGGCAGCGGCGGCTTCAATGGTGTGCACACCGTTGCGGCTTTCGATGCGCTTCAGCAGGTGGGGCTTGCCGGGGTCGGTGCAGGCGTAGACCAGATCAATGCAGGCCTGATCGATGGCAATGGGGTCGGTGGAAGCCAGAATTCCAATGTCGGCAATGCAGGGGTCCTCGGCCACGGCGCAGCAGTCGCAGTCCACGCTCATATTCTTCATCACGTTGACATAGACCAGGTTCCCGTGGAAAAACTCCACCACGGAGCCTGCGGCATCAGCCATGGATTCCAGGAAGGAATCGTGGTCCGCGGTCCAGATCTTCTTCGGCTCACCGGCACCGTGGATGTAGGCCTTGCCGAAGGAGGAGGCCACGCCGATGGAAAGCTGCTTCAGAGCACCGCCGAAGCCGCCCATGGGATGGCCCTTGAAATGGGACAGAACCAGCATGGAATCGTAGTTTGCAATGTCCTTGCCTACGAAATTCTTCTGAATCACCTTGCCGCCGGGGATGGGCAGCTCCAGGTCGGGGCCTTCCGCGTCCAGCAGGTCCACGGGGAAATGCCTGGTCCAGCCGTGGTCCGCCAGAAGACGGCGGTGCCGCTCGGTGGTATCCCGCTCACCCTTGTATGCGGTGTTGCACTCCACCACGGTGCCGCCCACATGGTCAATGATGGGCTTCCAGAATTCGGGCTTCAGGAAATTCTGATTGCCCTTTTCACCGGAGTGGAGCTTGATGGCAACCCTGCCGGGCAAGTCCTTGCCCACCAGCTTGTAGAGCTCCAGAACCTTCTCAGGGGTGATGGTGCGGGAAAAATAGACGGTTGCTGCCATAAGATTACCTCCTGCTTATGCAAGCTCGCTGGCCAGAGCCTCGATCTGGGCACGGCTGTCATCGTTGAGGGCGGACAGAATCTTTACGGTGGTATTAGTGAAGGTCAGGTTCTTGCTGCCTTCCAGCATTTTGCCCATGATCTTGGCGGCCATGGGTGCCCAGGAGCCGTTTTCAATCAGGCCAACGGTCCGGTTCTGGTAGCTGTGCTCTGTCAGGTGGTGGATAAACTCCTTCATGTAGGGGAAGATATCGCCGTTGTAGGTGGTGGTAGCCAGGACCAGCTTGCTATAGCGGAAGGCATCCTCCACAGCCTCGGCCATATCGGTACGGGCCAGGTCATGGACACTGACCTTCACGCCCTTGGCTTCCAGCTTCTCCGCCAGCAGCTCCGCGGCGGCCTTGGTGTTGCCGTAGACAGAGGTGTAGGCGATGACCACGCCCTCGCTCTCCACCCGGTAGGAGGACCAGATGTCATACAGGTTCAGGTAGTAGCCCAGATTCTCGGTGAGCACAGGTCCGTGGAGGGGCGCGATGATCTGAATATCCAGACCGGCGGCTTTCTTCAGCAGAGCCTGTACCTGAGCGCCGTACTTGCCCACGATGCCGATGTAGTACCGGCGGGCTTCGCAGGCCCATTCTTCCTCCACATCCAGGGCACCGAACTTGCCGAAGCCGTCGGCGGAGAACAGGACCTTGTCGTGGGAATCATAGGTCACGATGACCTCGGGCCAGTGGACCATGGGGGCGGTGACGAAGGTCAGCGTATGTTCGCCCAGTTCCAGGGTGCTGCCCTCGCCAACTACGATCCGGCGGTCAGCATAGTCTGTGCCGAAGAAATTTTTCATCATGGCAAAGGCCTTGGCGGAAGCCACCACAGTGGCTTCGGGGTAACGGTTCAGGAAAATGTCGATGCCGGCGGAATGGTCCGGCTCCATGTGCTGGACGATCAGGTAGTCGGGCTTCCGGCCTTCCAGGGCGGCATCCAGATTACTCAACCACTGGTCCACGAAATTCTTGTCCACGGTGTCCATGACGGCAACCTTCTCGTCCAGGATCACATAGGAATTGTAGGCCATGCCGTTGGGGACAATGTACTGACCCTCAAACAGGTCTATCTGGTGGTCGTTGACGCCGATGTAGCGGATATCTTTGGTAATGTTCATAGGGACGCTCCTTTGTATCTTAATTTCTGGTAATATTATACACGAAAAACAGTCTGGAGTATAGTGACTTTATCACGGAAAAACAGAAAAAATATGGATATACTGACAATACAAAAATCAACAAGGAGGAACGAAAAATGAGACTGAACCAGAAAGTTGCCATTATTACCGGAGGAAGCCGTGGCATCGGCTATGCCACTGTGGAAACCTTCCTGAGAGAGGGTGCCGCAGTGATCCTCACCGCCAGCTCTCCCAAGACCGCCGCCGCCGCGGTGGAAAAGCTGAAGGCCAAGTATCCCGATGCCAGAGTGGAGGGCATCAGCCCCAATTTGGCCAGCCTGGACGCTGTCCGGGAGGCTTTCCGGGAGATCCGCTCCCGCTACGGCCGCATTGACATCCTGGTGAACAACGCGGGCCTGTCCGAAAGCACCCCCCTGAGCAACTATACCGAGGAACTCTTTGATAAAGTTATGGACCTGAATGTGAAGGGTGTATTCAACGCGGCCAAGGCTGCTGCCGACATCATGGCAGAGCAGGGCGGCGGTGTGATCCTGAACACTTCTTCCATGGTCAGCATCTACGGCCAGCCCAGCGGCGTGTCCTATCCCACCTCCAAATTCGCCGTCAACGGTCTGACCCTGTCCCTGGCCCGGGAGCTGGGCCCCAAGGGCATCCGGGTCAACGCCGTGGCCCCCGGCATCACCGAAACAGATATGATGAAGGCGGTGCCCAAGGAGGTTATCGAGCCCCTGATCCGCCAGATTCCCCTGCGCCGCCTGGGCCAGCCCGAGGACATTGCCAACGCGTTTTTGTTCCTGGCTTCTGACGAGGCTTCCTATATCACCGGCGTGGTCCTTCAGGTAGACGGCCTGGCCAGAACCTGATGAAGTTGAGAGTGGAGAGTTAAGAGTTTTGTTTTTCGCAGAGCTTGGTTCACGCCCCACACCTGCCGGGTAACGGGAAACGACAACCCATGTCATTGCGAGGCCCGGAGGGCCGCACCCCAGGGTGGTCTCTCTTGCCCTTCGGGCAATTCACCTCCTGGCAATCTCCTGGCGGATGTCTGAGAAACTGTACGCCCCAAAGGCCATCGAAGATGTTCTGTGTTAATTGGTCCGGCATTCATCCAACCCGGATGCTGGAGATTCCCACGGGCTTCGCCCTCGGAATGACACATTTTTTGCAGTGCCTGTCAATAAACTTACCGGGTACACCTGTCGGTGCACCCGGTATCATTATTCTTCTTTTTGCGCCTGCGGCAGTTGGGCCTGCCGGGCAGCGTCCACCAGCTCCAACAGCACAGAAGCGATGATTTTCCGCCGCTCCGGATCCGTTTGCAGCGTGGTAAAAAACGCACGAATATTCTGGGGCCGGATGATGTCACTGGGCCGGCTGGCGTTTTCCATCATCAGCAGGTCGAAAACGGTGTCGAAAAACTCGTTCCGCTCCGCGGGGTCCATGCCCGCCAGCCAGGTCCGGAAGGTCCGGTCCAGGAACCGGGAATCCGCCGTCAGTTCTTCCATAGGGATAAAGTCCCCGCCCATAATCTCCCAGGAATAGGGATCGTGCTGCATGAGTCCGATCTCCCGGCTGCGGATGACGATGTAGGGCTCTTCGTGCTCCAACAGCATTCCAAACACCGAGGACTGGGGCACCAGAGTCTTGATCTTGGGGACGATCCGCATATATCCAGGGTCCGTCATCATGGCTTCCGTGAAGCCGGGACCGTCGTGGTTGTACACCCGCAGGATCCGGTCCTGAATCTCTGTGCCGCATTTGGCACCGGCATAGACCGCCAGATTGCCGCCTTTGGAGTGCCCGCCCAGGTACAGGGGGAGGGATTTCAGATACGCGAAGGTTTGTGTATATTCGTCAGCCAGCCGCTGTGCCGGTATGCTCTCCTGAAAGGTCATGTTGAAGTCCTCCTTCCAGCCCACCAGGGAGTTGTCCGTGCCACGGAAGGCCAGGAACGCCGTTCCGTCTTCCAGCAGGAAGGTCACTGCCGCGAACTGGGTATCCTCTTCAGGGATGAAAACGTTCCGGTAGCAGGTCATGCCGATGGCACCGAAGCGTTCGGTCTGGGACGCGGCCCGGAGCAGCTCCAAGTCATTCAGCACCCGGCAGCGGTTTTCCGGCTCCGGCAGAGCCAGCACCTCCCGGGCCACATCCTTCAGGGGCGCCACATACAGGGGATCCTCCCGGACCACGCCGTCGTAATGGACATAGGCCAGGGTGGACAGAATCAGGGCATCCACATGGTTCAGGGGCACCTGGGAAAACCGCAGATCCCCCCGCCAGCGCAGGTATTCAAACATATCGGCCATAGCGGTCCTCCGTTCTTGAAAATTTGCCCTCAGTATATCATAGAAAAAACGGGAATTCCAACCTTTCCTGTGGATAAATTGTAAATATTTTGTTGCCGTTCTCCGATGGCTGCGGTATAATGGACCTACTACCCCACCGGGGAATTCAGGAGGAGAACATGAAAAAGATCATCAAGCGGGTTCTTTGCGTGGTGCTGATTGCGGCGGTGCTGGTTGGCGCGCTGGTGGGCTGGCTGCTCCACAGCTCTGAAAACTATGAGATCCCGGACCAGAAGGAAACGATTCAGAATGATACAGGCCTGGTTCAGGCCTATGGCCGGTCCCTGTACGACCCGGCGGGCAACCAGCTCCGGCTCACGGGCATCAACGCGGGCCAGATCCTGCTGCAGGAGGGTTGGATGAGCCCCTTCGCTCTGGAGCCCCTGAAAAACGAGGACGGTACTTATCAAAAAGACGGCGATGGCAACATTCAGTACCCCGAGTTCTCCGAGGAGGAGTTCCGGGCCGGCCTGAAGGCAAACCCCAACCTGAAGGATCACGACATCGATACATTGATGCAATACTATTGGGATTGCTTCTTTACGGAGGAGGACTTCCGGATCATCAAGGAGGACCTGAAACTTAATGCCATCCGCCTGCCCTTCTACTATCTGAACGTCCTGAATGAGGACCTGACCCGCAAATCCGAGGAAGAAGCCTTCTCCTATCTGGACTGGTTTGTCTCTCAGGCGGCGAAGCAGGAACTGTATGTGATCCTGGACCTCCACGGTGCGCCCGGAAGCCAGAACGGCTATGAGCATTCCGGCGCGGCGGAGCGGGAGGCGAATCTTTGGACCAGCGAGGCGAATATCCAGGCCACCGTTGACCTGTGGGATTTTGTCTCCGACCACTACACCAATACGGCTCCGGAGCTGGGCAGGTGGGTGGCCACCTATGACATCATGAACGAGCCTACCTACGAATACGGCGGCACTACCACCGAGGAATGCTGGGATGTGTTTGACCGGATTTATGATGCTATCCGGGAAAACGGCGACCGGCACGTGATTACTGTGGAGGGCTGCTGGGATTTCTCCAATCTGCCGGACCCGGCGGATTACGGCTGGGAAAATGTCCAGTATGAATACCATTGGTACAACTGGCAAAACCAGATCATTCCCTACGATGCCTTCTTTGCCTACTACGATGCCACCAACCAGGGCCGGGACTACGATGTGCCGGTGCTCATTGGTGAGTTCACCGCCTTCGAGGACCGGGAAGCCTGGGATGCCATGCTGGGCCTGTTTGCCCAGCGGAATTATTCCTGGACCGTCTGGAATTACAAGACCACGGTCACCGGCTGGTGGACATCTTCCTGGGGGGCCTATACGGTGCAGATGAACCTGGACCGGGACACCGAGGAACTGAAATGCAACGTGGCCACCTGTACCTATGAGGAGTTCATCGCTGCCTGCGAACTGACCCGCACCGAAAACTGTGCCAAGAGCACTCTGTACGAGGTCCTGGTGGACCTGCATACCGGAGCGTAAAAAACACGCTGGGACCGCCCGTCAGGGCGGTCCTGTTTTTTTGTTCACAAATTTGCAACCGACAGTTTCGATTGAGTTTATCCCAGTGTCATATTATGGTGTTGTACGAGAGAAGGTGGGTCAACCGCCGAAAAGAAAGCGGGAAGATGAATCATGCTGCGAACGAGAACGAAAACCGGCCTGGTGCTCCTGGGGGCAGTATGTCTGTTTTTGAGCTGCTCCCATATACCCTGGGTGACGGAACTGACCATGGCAGTGCTGTGCGCTGCCGGACTGTGGGAACTTGGCCGATGCGTGGGTACGGGCAAAATTCCGGTCTGGGTCCCGGCGCTGGGAGGATTTTTTCTGGTTTTGATCCTGAGCCTGCTGCCGGTTCTTTGGATCCTGTTTGCGGCCGGACTGCTGCTGCCGGGGGTGATGCTTGTCTGCTGGGGGATCATGGGCGACCTGCCGGGCAGGAAGGGTCTGCGGAAGCCGGAACAGATCGTGCTGTATTTGGCGATCCCGGTGTTCCTTTCCGCGGCGGTCCACTTACGGCGGCAGGAATTTGGCCTGGCAATGCTGACTCTGGCTGTTTTGGTGAGCGCGGTGACTGACACGTTTGCCTATTTGCTGGGACGGCGAATCGGAAAACGGAAGCTGGCCCCTGCCATCAGCCCCAAAAAGACCCTGGAGGGAGCGGTCAGCGGCACTCTCGCGGCTATGATCTTCCTGGTCGCGGTCTGCGCGGCGGCGGAGGGACTGAGCCTGTTCCGTGTCCGCCGGGGCCTGCTGGCACTGTATGTGCTGACTGCGTCGGCAGTGGGACAGTTCGGTGATCTGTGCCTGTCCGCCGTGAAGCGGGCGGTGGGGGTCAAGGATTTCGGCAATCTGCTTCCCGGTCACGGCGGGATTCTGGACCGGTTGGACAGCCACTTGCTGGTGATCCCCTATACCCTCCTGTTTTTCGGTTGCTTCAGCGATATGCTTTTCGGAATGTGAGGCGGATATTATGACGACCCAATATGAGCTTGCGGACCTTTTGTTGTTTGTGTACCTGTATGCCTTTTTGGGCTGGGCTGTGGGGGTGGGGTACTATGCCCTGAAGGACGGGCGGTACCGGAACCGGGGCTTGCTGAATCTGCCCCTGGCCATTTCCGAGGGAATTACAGCTATGCTCCTGCTGCTGGCACTGCCCACCCTGGACGGGCACCCGGTGTGGCAATTTCTGCTGACCTGGATGATCGTATGGACCGTGGATGTGCTGACGCTGCAATTCATGACAGCCATAAGCCGCAGAAGGAATGTGGCCTGGACCAAGGAACCCAGTGTTTCCCCGGTGGTCACAGGGGTCCTGCGGTCCGCAGAGGCCCTGCTGTACCTTCTGGGCTATCTGCTGCTGCATCCGTTTATACATACGGCAGTGGTCTGGCTTCCGGACTGGGTGGTGGTGACGGCGGTCCTGTTCCTGTGCCTGCTGACGGCGGCGGACTATTTTGGTGTCCGTTACGTCCTGCGCCGGGGCGGCGGGGCAGGGGAGCGCGGTCCCGGAATGCTCCGGCAGCGGTTGGGAGAGCGGATGACTGCCATGATCTGGGACCGGCTGGAAAATGCCTATCCCGGGATCCGCCAAACGGAACCGGAGAGGGATAACCGGTATATCTTTGCCCGGGGCATTTGCTTTGATAAGCTGGTGTGGGTGTTCCTGGCATCCAGCTTTCTGGGGGCATTGATCGAAATGGTCTTCTGCCGGGTCACCGGTGGGACCTGGATGAGCCGGTCCAGCCTGGTGTTCGGCCCCTTCAGCGTTGTCTGGGGCTTTGGCGCGGTGATCCTGACAGTGGTCCTGAGCCGGATGGCGGATAAGCCGGACCGCTATGTGTTCCTGGCGGGCTTCCTGGTGGGCGGTGTGTATGAGTACCTTTGCAGCGTGTTCACGGAAGTGGTCTACGGCACCGTATTCTGGGATTACAGCCACATTCCCCTGAATCTGGGCGGTCGGATCAATGTGCTGTTCTGCGTATACTGGGGCATCCTGGCGGTGGTCTGGCTTCGGATCTTGTACCCGCCCATGGACCGGGCTGTTGAAAAGGTCCCGCCGCTGCCGGGAAAGGTAATCACTTGGATCATAGTGGCGGCCATGACCGCCAACTGCCTGGTGACCTCGCTGGCTATGACCCGCTATACCCAGCGGCAGGACGGTGTCCCGGCTGCGAATCCGGTGGATATGCTGCTGGATGAACGCTATGACGATGACTGGATGGAGGACCGCTGGCCCAATATGATCCTGACGGAATGAACGACCGCCCTGCCGGATGGCAGGGCGGTTCCGTGTTTGCGGTCCCGGCAGTTGAAAAATGCGCAGGCCTGTTGTATAATAGCGAAAAAACCAGGAGGAGACCCTATGAATCTGGAAGAACTGAAACAAAAAATGGACGAGGCCAAGTATGTCTATGACGACACGTTGGCTACGGTGCTGGCGGTAGCGCTGAAGCTGGGCCGGCCCCTGCTGATCGAGGGTGCCGCCGGCGTGGGCAAAACGGAAATTGCCAAGGTCATGGCCCATGCCCTGGACCGGGATCTGGTACGGATGCAGTGCTATGAGGGTCTGGATGAGAGCAAGGCCCTGTATGAGTGGAATTATCAGAAGCAGCTTCTGGCAATCCAGGTGGACATGGGCCGCACCGACAGCGACGAGCTGACCCGGGGCCTGTTCAGCGACGAGTATCTGCTGGAACGGCCGTTGCTGAAGTCCATTCGTTCCGAGCGGCCCGTGGTGCTGCTGATCGACGAGATCGACAAGGCCGACGAGGAATTCGAGGCCTTCCTGCTGGAGCTGCTGTCGGAGATGCAGGTGTCCATTCCCGAGGTGGGCACCATCAAAGCAAAAACCATCCCCTTTGTGGTGCTGACCTCCAACCGGGCCCGGCCCCTGAGTGAGGCCCTGCGCCGCCGCTGCGCCTATCTGTACATCCAGTACCCGGATATGGAGAAGGAACTGGCGATCCTCCGGGCTAAGCTGCCCCATGTGGACGATCGGCTCTGCGCCCAGGTGGCCCTGGCAGTCCAGAAGCTCCGCGGCAGCGAAGCAATTTTGAAAAAGCCCTCTATTGCCGAAACTCTGGACTGGGCCGCGGCGCTGGACGCTTTGGGGATCCGGGAGCTGACCCCCGACGCCCTGCGGCAGACCGCGGGCTTCATCCTGAAAAACAGCGAGGACCTGGCGGTGCTGGAACAGACCGATGTGACGGCTCCCCACGAGCACTGCGGCCATTGCGGAGGCCATCACCATGGGTGATCCCGGGATCTATCTGGAAAAGCTGGCCCTGTTTTCCCGGCTGCTCCGGCAGGAGGGCTTGCCGGTCAGTCCCCGGGAGACTGCCGATGCCAGCCGGGTCCTGATGGAATTCGGCCTGGGGGACCGGGAACAGGTCAAAACCGCACTGCGAACGGTGTATGCTTCTTCCCGGCAGGAGCAGCTTGTGTTTGATCGGGTCTTCGACGGTTTTTTCATCTCCGAGGAGGCCATGCGGGAGCAGGCCCGGCAGCGGGCCCGGCAGGAAGCGGAAGCGGCCCAGGCCCGGGAAGACGCGGCCAAAGATCTCCAGGTGGGCGGTGAACCTATGGACCTGAGCCCGGAGCAGATGGATACCTATGTGTCCATGCCCGAGGAAGCCCGGCAGAAGCTCCGGCGGTTCATGGAAAAATACCGCAGCACCGCCGAGCGAAACCCGGAACTGTACAGCAACTTCATCCACTCCGTCTTTACCAAGACCCTGTTGGAGCAGCAGCTTTTGATGGAGGACGCGGGCCTGGGTGCGGAAGCCGCGGACCCGGAAATCGGCCTGCTGTTCCGGGACATCTCTCAATTCGGGGACCATGAGATCCCCAAGGCCATTTCCATCATCCAGACCGTGTCCCGGCAGATCAACGGCGAGCTGACCGCCAAGCGAAAGCGTTCCGGGCACAGCGGCAAGCTGGATTTCCGCCGGACCATCCGCAAGGGCCTGGAGACCGGCGGCAGCTTCTACCGGCTCCACTATAAAAAGAAACGCCACCGCCGGAAACGGCTGGTGGTGCTGTGTGACGTATCCGGCTCCATGGTCCAGTTCTCGGAATTCGCCCTGCGGTTTATCCAGTCCCTGAATCAGGTATCGGAAAGCTCACGGGTCTTCCTGTTCTCGGAGCAGATGACCGAGGCCGATGCCTTCAGCTTGCAGAATATGGATCTGTTCCGCAGTCATGTCCGGGACAGCGGAGTCTACGGCAAGGGCACGGACCTGGGCAGCGCGCTGGAAAAGATCTGCGCCATGGAGCCCGCGGCCCTGAATTCTTCCACCACGCTGCTGATCCTGTCGGATACCAAGACCATCGATCAGCCCCGGGCGGTGGCGGCTCTGCAGAATGCCAAGCGCCAGTCCGGCCGGGTCCTGTGGCTCAATCCCATTCCCGAGAGCCACTGGCAGCATATCCGCAGCGTCCAGGTCTTTTCCAGCCTGTGCTCCATGGTGTCCTGCAGCACCTTGGGTTCTTTGGCAGCCGCCTGCCGCAAACTGACTGTATAAGCACAACGGCCACCGGGATTCCCGGTGGCCGTCAGTTTAACGAGATGTAAATAATATAATAAAACAATCCGGCTTCGCTTCACAAATAGCCCCGCCTATGATATAATTAACACATAGAAAACTGTGGAAAGGGGATATTGTATGACCGGTAAAAGTAAGTGTAAAATTCTGAAAGAGATCCGACAGCAGATTGCCCGGGATAATGACATCGAGCTTGTTACTTCCGAATGTAAGTACCAGGGCGACTGCACCGGCACCTGCCCCAAGTGCGAGGCGGAGCTTCGCTATCTGGAAAACGAACTGGCCAAACGGCAGCAGATGGGGAAGGTCGTGGCGGTTGCCGGAATCGCGGCGACCTTTGTGCTCGGTGCCGCAGGCTGCTACGATTCCGGTACGCTCCCGGGTGCACCCCTGCCCCCGGACATTCAGGGCGGAATGATTGGCCCTTATGAAGAGAAATTGCAGGGCGAGCCTACGGTTGCTATGGGCGAAACCATGCCCACGCTGATGGGGGATGTGGAATGGACGGACCCTACCGAAAAAGAATGGATGGGTGCCGTACCGTTACCTGAGGAATAAGCCTATGGACGATCACGTTCAGGCTCCTGTGGTTACCTGTTCCCGCCTGCGGATGCAGTTGGATGGACAGGGCATAACTACCCTCGTATGTTTCCACGGCTGTCCGCTGCGATGCAGGTGGTGCATCAATCCCTTTTCTTTTGACCCGAAGACCAGGCGGACGCTGATGACTCCGGCTCAGCTTTATGAGAAGGTCCGCATTGACAATCTCTATTTCCTGGCCACCGGAGGCGGTGTTACCTTCGGCGGGGGAGAGCCGCTGCTGTATCCTGAATTTCTGTTGGAATTTCGGAGAATCTGCGGGCCCCAGTGGCATCTGTGTGCGGAGACTTCCCTGAATGCACCATGGAAAAATGTGGAAGCAGCAGCGGAAGCTATGGATGTGTTCTATGTGGACTGCAAGGACCTGAACCCGGAAATCTACCGTCGCTACACGGGGCGGGACAATCAACAGGTGGTGCAGAATCTGGCGGAGCTGGTAAGCCGGATAGGGCCGGAGCGAATCGTGGTTCGCTTGCCCCTGATTCGGGAGTTTAATACTGAAGCGGACCGGCAGAAGAGCCTGGGCCAACTGCGGGAAATGGGGCTGACCCAATTCGATTTGTTTACCTATCAGACCGACAAAAGAGAATAACGAAAAATCGATGAATTTTCTTGCAGGATACTTTTGGCCTGTGGGAAGAAAACCGGGTATTTTCCATACATAATACGGCCACCGGGATTCCCGGTGGCCGTCAAATTTATGCCTTCAGATAATCCAGAATGATGGTCCACACCCGGCTGTCCTGGGCGGTCATCCGGTGCCAGTCATAGCCTGCCATGAACCGCTTTTGCTGGGCGGGGGTCTGGAGCTGCTTTTTCTTCTGGGCCTTGGTCAACTCCTCAAAGAACTTGTTCTTGTAGGCCACCGCGTCGGCAGTGTAATTGGGGGAGTGGTCCTTGCCGTGGACCAGCAGGAACCGAATGTTGGGCTTGCCGGACAGGGCTTTCTGCAAAGCATCGTAATGGACGTTCTTGCTGACGGTGCGGTCGTTGGAGGAATAGATCAGCAGTACCTTGGCCTGGGTATCCTTCAGACTTTCCCGGGCGTCAAAGTCTACGTAGTCCGGGTTGCTCCGCCGTTCCAGGGCCAGAAGGGCCTTTCGGTAGGGAGCCAGAATGCCGGAGATGGTCTGCTCCATGATCAGCTCCACACTGACAAAGCCGGACATGGAGATTACATGGGTAATATCCGGATGGAGGGCGGCAATATTCATGGTGGAGAAACCGCCCCAGCTATGGCCCATGACGCTGATGGTCCGGCCTTCCAGCTCCGGCACCTGCTTCAGGGCGGTGATGCAGGCATCCAGATCGCAGAGGGACTGGGCGAAGCCGTTGGTGGATTCACCGCCGGATTCCATACAGCCCGTGTGGTCATAAGCAAAGACCAGATATCCGGATTTTGCCAGCAGTTCGATCTCCCGCATATAGGCCCGGTGGCCGTTGCCCAGACCGTGGTCGAAGACCAGAAGTCTGCCGGGGATCGGGTTATCATAATGATAAAACCAGCCCTGGAGGGTATGACCCTGTTTCGCGGGAAAAGCGTAAGGATGGACCAGAAGTCCGGGGAAATCCTCCGGGGTGAAATAGAAAATACCCCCGGCGTTGTCGTTGCGGACAAACAGGTTGCTCCGGTAGATTTCTTCGATCTGCTTTTCAAACAGCATGGAAAATCCTCCTTTTGTCAAATCAGGCCGAAATGCTTCAGTCCTGTGTAGATTCCGTCTTCATCCACATCTGCGGTAACATAGTGCGCCGCGGCCTTGACCCGGTCATTGCTGTTGCCCATGGCTACGGCGATGTGGACCGCGCGGAACATATCGATATCGTTGTCTCCGTCGCCGAAGGCAATGGTTTCCTCCCGGGACAGGCCATAATGCGCCAGTACCTTTTGAATGCCGATATCCTTTCCGCCGGAGCTGGGGATCACGTCAATGCCGCCGGTGTTCCACCGGGTAAACCGGCAGTGGGGCATTGGCGGGATGAAATCCCGCTCCGTTTCCGTCAGATACAACAGCACCTGGTATATGGGGTGGGTATAACCCCGGTCCAGGTTCCCGATGGGCAGCAGGGGCGTGTGGATGGCGTCATGGACTTGCTGGACCCGGTCATTGTGGTAATTGATATAAGCCCGGTCTGCCTCAATAAAGCCGCAGGGCATTGGCTGCTGCTGAAGCTGGTCCAGGAGACTGGCGATGTCCCCGGGGCAGATGGGGTTGTGGTAAATGAGCGCATCCCGGCTGTAACAGTAGCTGCCGTTAAGTGTTACGGCTCCATCGTAGTGGACGTCCCGGAGCTGGGGCAGTCCTTCCAGAATGGACCGATGCCGTCCGGTGGCCAGGAATACCAGAATTCCCCGGCGCCGCAGCGCCTCCAGTGCCTGCCGGGCGGAGGGAGCGATGGTGTTGGTACGGTGAGAGAACAGGGTTCCGTCCAGGTCGAAAAACGCGGCCTTGATCATATGGATATGTCCTTTCCGGGAAATAAGGGCTTTTTTATCATTATAGCGGAAAAAGACCGCTTTCGCAAGAGGGGAGAAGACTCCGGGAATCGGTGGATGCGCCTATTTCTTGACCCTAAAAATTGTGCAAATCCAACAAATAATGTGGCCGTTGTTGACTTTGGTTCCGTCGTAGGGTATAGTGTAAGAGTAAAAATGCGGCATAAGCCGTGAATAAAAGAAGAGGAGAAATGCACCATGAAGTCTTTCGAATACACCATTAAGGATCCCACCGGTATCCACGCCCGTCCCGCCGGCATGCTGAGCCGCGAGGGCAAGAAGTACAAGAGCGCCATCACCGTCATCAAGAACGGCAAGAGCGCTAACATCCTGCGCCTGATGGCTCTGATGGGCCTGGGCGTCAAGTGCGGCGAGACCGTCACCGTTACCGTGGAGGGCGAGGACGAGGATACCGCTTTTGAGGGCATCAAGGCTTTCTTCGAGGCCAACCTGTAAGCCGTACTTACTGCTAGAGGAGAACTTACATGATTACGATTCAGGGTAAAGGCGTTTCCACCGGCATCGGCATGGGCCCCCTGTATTTCTACCGTCGGACCAAGGCCGAAATCAAAACCTATACCGTAACCGATACCGAGGCCGAATGGCAGCGGTTTAAGGATGCCCAGACCACTGCCATTGAGCAGTTGGGCGTCCTGGCTGACAAGGCCCGTGAAGAGGCTGGCGACGAGGCCGCCATGCTCTTCGAGACCCATCAGATGATGGCGGAGGACCTGGACTATGAGGAAGCCATCCAGGCGCTGATCCAGGAAGAAGCCCGCAACGCCGAGTCCGCCGTGGCCGACACCGCCGCCCAGTTCGCGGAGATGTTCGCTTCCATGGACGACGCATATATGCAGGGCCGTGCCGCGGACGTGAAGGACGTGAGCCAGCGGATCCTGAACATCCTCATGGGTGTGGTTCAGGGCGGCATCAATTCCGAGGTCCCCGTGCTGCTGGCAGCCGATGACCTGGCTCCCTCCGAGACCATCCAGCTTGATAAGTCCAAGATCCTGGGCTTCATCACCTCTTACGGCTCCGGCTCCAGCCATACCGCCATCCTGGCCCGGACCATGGGCATCCCCGCCATTGTTGGCCTGGGCGACGCTCTGGATCCCATTTATGAAGGCCGCCTGGTGGTGGTGGACGGCAGCACCGGCACCGTCATCATCGAGCCCACCGATGAGATTTTTGCCGACTTCGTCAGCAAGCGGGAGGAGCAGCTCCGTCAGCGGGCTCTGCTGGAGCAGCTTAAG
The DNA here is from genome assembly GCA_017501695.1 of Oscillospiraceae bacterium. Lineage (GTDB taxonomy): Bacteria > Bacillota > Clostridia > Oscillospirales > Oscillospiraceae > Faecousia. The sequence goes on along the minus strand of JAFVWL010000043.1, from coordinate 9,234 downwards.
GGTGAGGAGAACATCACCAAGGACGGCAAGACCATCCGGGTCTACTGCAACATCGGCTCTCCCGAGGATGTCCATGCCGTTCAGGTCAACGACGGCGGCGGCATCGGCCTGTTCCGCTCCGAGTTCCTGTACCTGAACTCCAGCACCTATCCCACCGAGGATGAGCAGTTTGAGGCTTACAAGTCCGTTCTGACCCAGATGAACGGCAAGGAAGTCATCATCCGTACCTGCGACATCGGTGCCGACAAGCAGATCGACTACTTCGAGCTGCCCAAGGAAGAGAATCCTGCCATGGGCATGCGGGCTCTGCGCATCAGCCTGAGCCGTCCCGGCTTCTTCCGGACTCAGCTTCGGGCTCTGTACCGTGCTTCCGCCTACGGCAACCTGGGTATCATGTTCCCCATGGTTACCAGCGTGTGGGAGGTCCGGGAAGTCAAGCGCCTCATCGAGGATGTGAAGCACGACCTGCGGGAAGAGGGCATCCCCTACAGCGACCATGTGGAGATCGGTATTATGATCGAGACTCCCGCCGCCGCTGTGCTGTCCGACCGCCTGGCCAAGGAAGTGGACTTCTTCTCCTGCGGCACCAATGACCTGACCCAGTACACCCTGGCCTGCGACCGCCAGAACAATGACCTGGGCCGGTTCTACGATCCCCATCACCTGTCCGTGGTCCGTCTGCTGAAGATGGTGGTGGAGAACGCCCACAAGAACGGCGTCTGGGTCGGTATCTGCGGCGAGCTGGGCGCGGACCTGGAAATGACCGAGACCTTCCTGGCCATCGGCGTGGATGAGCTGTCCGTCAGCCCCAGAGCTGTCCTGCCTCTGCGCAACAAGATCCGCAGCATCGATACCACCGAGACCAGCCCCGCCATTCTGGCCTCCATTGACTCCGACGAGTCCCCCAAGTTCTGATTCCAATAATCAGCGGCCCCGCTTCTCCGGAAGCGGGGCCTTTGTCGTTCAAAAATAATTTATAATTACGGCTCTTGACTTTTTTAGCACTCTCTGGTATAGTGTGCTTAGCACTCAGGGACGTTGAGTGCTAAAACGAAAAGGAGGAACATTCATGGAACTGACCGAACGGAAGAAGAAGGTCCTGCGCGGCGTGGTGGATCTGTACATCCGCACCGCGGAACCGGTTGGCTCCAAGGCCATCGCCGAGCTGCCGGACATGAATTTTTCCTCCGCTACCATCCGTAACGAAATGGCGGATCTGACCGCCATGGGCTATCTGGAACAGCCCCATACCAGCGCCGGACGGATCCCCTCCGCCGCGGGCTATCGGCTGTATGTGGATGAGCTCATGGCCGATTACCGGCTGAGCATGGACGAGACCCGCTCCATCAACTCCGCCATCGAGGAAAAAATGGCCCGGGTGGATAAAATGGTGGAAAAGGTGGCAAAGCTGGTATCACAGGCCACCAACCTTCCCGCCATTTCCGCCGCGTCCCGTGCCGGCGGTGCCACGGTCAAGCGGTTTGACCTGATCCTGGCGGGCCAGGGCAGCTTCATTCTGGTGCTGCTGCTGAGCACCGACGAGGTGGTCAACAAGCTCATCAAGCTGCCGCTGAACATCACGGAAACGGACCTGAAGCTTCTGGCTGCCGTGTGCAACGCCACGCTGACGGGACTGACTCCCGACGATATCACCCCGGAGCTGTTGGATAAGATTATGACTTCCGCCGGGACTTCCGCGTCGCTGGTGCCCGTTATCGTGGAATTCACCAACGATACCCTCCGCCATCACGGCTCCACCAATATGGTGGTCACCGGTCAGCAGCGGCTGTTGGGTCTGCCGGAGTACCGGGATGTGGATAAGGCCATGACGGTGATGACCTCCCTGGATGAGGACTCCCTGTCCGGTCTGCCCGCAGTGATGATGAATGAAAACGGCACCAAGGTTCTGGTGGGCCCGGAAAATGTGGCTCAGGAACTGAAGGACAGCTCCGTGGTTATGACCAAATTCGACATTGGCGACGGACTTCAGGGCATGATCGGCGTGGTGGGTCCCACCCGCATGGATTACGCCAAGGTCACCGCCCGCCTGAGCTACTTCGCGGAAAGCCTGAGCAAGCTTTTCGCCAAGCCGGAACAGGCAAAGCTGCCGGAAGCGACAGAAGAAAAACAATAAACGATTCCAGGAGGAACCAACATGGCAGAAAGCGAGAAGGATATGAAGGAAACTCCCGTGGAGGAAACCCCGGAGACTCCGGCGGAGGAAACCGTTGAGGTCAACCCCTGGGAGGAAAAATACAATGCCGAGCGGGACGCGCACCTGCGGATCGCCGCGGAGTTTGACAATTTCCGCAAGCGCACCATCAAAGAAAAGGAAGCCTCCTACGGCAACGGCAAGGCCGATGCTGTGGCGAAGATCCTGCCCGTATACGACAATCTGGAACGGGCCCTGAACCAGGAAACCACCGATGCCGCCTACAAAAAGGGCGTGGAGCTGACCATGAATGAGCTGGTCAAGATCTTCACCTCTCTGGGCGTGGAGATCTTCGGCAGCGTGGGCGAGGAATTCAACCCCGATCTGCACAACGCGGTCATGCACATCGAAAACGAGGAGCTGGGGGAGAATGTGATCTCTCAGGTCTTCCAGAAGGGCTTTAAGATCGGCGATAAAGTAGTCCGTTTCGCCATGGTCCAAGTTGCGAACTGAAGGAAATCTAAAACGTCATTGCGAGCCAGTGCTCTGCGACTCGCTAAGAGCCGCCTGCGGCGGTTGCCCGCTTGCACAGCCCTGCGGGGCTTGACACTGGTGTGGCAATCTCGTAAGGTTTCCGGAAAGTCCACGGGATCGCCACACCAGTCTGCGGACTGGTTCGCGATGACGTGAAGCTATAATTATTGTAAACACTTTAGTTAATATATATGGAGGTAATTATTTATGTCTAAGATTATCGGTATCGATCTGGGTACTACCAACTCTTGTGTCGCCGTTCTGGAAGGCGGCGAGCCTGTCGTCATCGCCAACGCCGAAGGCGGCCGTACCACCCCCTCTGTGGTGGCCTTCTCCAAGACCGGCGAGCGTATGGTGGGCCAGTCCGCCAAGCGCGGCGCCGCTGCCAATGCCAACCGCACCATCTCTTCCATCAAGCGTCACATGGGTGAGAATTACCATGTGAACATCGACGGCAAGAACTACACCCCCCAGGAGATCAGCGCCATGATCCTGCAGAAGCTGAAGGCCGATGCCGAGGCCTACCTGGGCCAGAGTGTTACCGAGGCTGTCATCACCGTTCCCGCTTACTTCTCTGATTCCCAGCGTCAGGCTACCAAGGACGCCGGCAAGATCGCCGGCCTGGAGGTCAAGCGTATCATCAACGAGCCCACCGCTGCGGCTCTGGCCTACGGCCTGGACAAGGAGCAGGACCAGAAGATCATGGTCTACGACCAGGGCGGCGGTACCTTCGACGTGTCCATCCTGGAGATCGGCGACGGCATCGTGGAGGTCCTGGCTACCGCCGGTGATACCCACCTGGGCGGCGACGACTTCGACCAGCGGATCATCGATTTCCTGGTGGCCGAGTTCAAGAAGACCGAGGGCAAGGACCTGACCAAGGAGTTCGACTCCATGCAGCGTCTGAAGGAAGCCGCCGAGAAGGCCAAGATCGAGCTGTCCGGCATGACTTCCACCAACATCAACCTGCCCTATATCAGCTACGACATCAAAGGCCCCAAGCACATGAACGTGGACCTGTCCCGGGCCAAGTTCAATGAGCTGACCGCCGACCTGGTGGAGCGCACCATGAAGCCCGTCCGTCAGGCTATGGCAGACGCGGGCCTGAAGGCCAGCGACCTGGACAAGGTCCTGCTGGTGGGCGGCTCCACCCGGATCCCCGCGGTCCAGGAAGCCGTCAAGACCATTACCGGCAAGGAAGGCTTCAAGGGTATCAACCCCGACGAGTGCGTGGCCCTGGGTGCCGCCATTCAGGGCGGTGTCCTCACCGGTGACGTGAAGGATGTGGTCCTGCTGGACGTGACCCCCCTGTCCCTGGGCATTGAGACCATGGGCGGCGTGTTCACCCGGCTGATCGACCGCAACACCACCATCCCCACCCGCAAGAGCCAGATCTTCTCCACTGCCGCCGACGGCCAGACCTCCGTTGAGGTCCATGTGCTCCAGGGCGAGCGTGAGATGGCTGCCTACAACAAGACCCTGGGCCGCTTCCAGCTTGGCGGCATCGCCCCCGCGCCCCGGGGCGTGCCTCAGATCGAGGTTACCTTCGACATCGACGCCACCGGCATCGTGAAGGTCTCTGCCAAGGACCTGGGCACCGGCAAGGAGGCCAACATCTCCATCACCGCTTCCACCAACCTGAGCAAGGAAGATATCGACAAGGCTGTCCGCGAGGCAGAGCAGTTCGCTGCCGAGGACAAGGCTCGCAAGGAGGAAGTGGATACCCACAACAACGCCGAGCACCTGGTCTACCAGACCGAGAAGGCTCTGAAGGATCTGGAGGGTAAGATCTCCCCCGATGAGAAGGCCTCCGTCCAGGCTGCCGCCGATAAGCTCAAGGAGCTGAACAAGGGTACCGATGTGGCCGCCATCAAGGCTGCCACCGAGGAGCTGCAGCAGGTGTTCTACAAGATCAGCGAAAAGCTGTATCAGCAGGCCAATCCTCAGGGCGGCGCCCAGGGCGGCCCCACCCCTCCCGATGACGGCGTGGTGGATGCTGACTATGAGACTGTCGACTAATTGACCCCATAAAAGGGGCGGCATACGCCGCCCCTTATTGGTGTATATGCGCCAAAGGCGCAACCCTTCCCCCGGGGGGAAGGTGCCCCCGAAGGGGGCGGAAGAGGAACGGCGAAATCTACCGATTGTGAGCGCGGAAACAGTTATGGAACAGAATCAAAAGCTAAGAAAAAATGCCCAGAGACTACGGAAGAATCTTACAAAAGAAGAAGCGCATCTGTGGTATCAGTTTCTGTGCCGATATCCCCATCGTTTCCGTAGACAATATGTAATTGGAAACTATATCGTAGATTTTTATTGCCACCTGGCGAAATTGGTGGTAGAACTGGACGGATCTCAGCACTATATCCCCGAGGAAGCACATAAAGACAAAATACGCACGGCCTATCTGGAGCAACAGGGGCTTAAGGTATTGCGGTTTACAAATTTAGATGTCATGCGAGAATTTCGAAGTGTTTGTGAGATGATCGATATGACTGTAAAGGAACGGACGGTTCTGAAACTGTAAGGTTTTCGCCCGCATTCCTCTTCCGGCCCTTCGGGCCACCTTCCCCCCGGGGGAAGGGTCAGCGCCTTTGGCGCAATAATTGAGGTGAAGAAAATGGCAGAAACAAAACGAGATTATTACGAGGTGCTGGGCGTTGAAAAAGGCGCCAGTGCCGATGAAATAAAGCGGGCCTACCGCAAGGCCGCCATGAAATACCATCCGGACCGGAACCCCGGCGACAAGAACGCCGAGGAAAAGTTCAAGGAGGTAGGCGAGGCCTATGAGGTCCTGTCCGATGAACAGAAGCGTTCCCGGTATGACCAGTACGGCCACGCCGGCGTGGATCCCAATTTCGGGGCCGGCGGTGGCGGCTACGGCGGTTACGGCGGCTTCACGGATTTTGGCGATCTGGGCGACATTTTCGGTGACATTTTCGGCGGCGGTACCCGCAGCCGGGCATCCTCCCAGAACTATCCCCGCCGGGGTGACAATGTGGTCTCCCGGCTGGAGCTGACCTTCGAGGAAGCTGCTTTCGGCTGTGAAAAGGAAGTTGCCTCCCAGCGCATCGAAAATTGTGCCGCATGTTCCGGCAGTGGCAGTGCCGATGGCGTCATCGAAACCTGCTCCCAGTGCCGGGGCACCGGCCAGGTCACCACGGTCCAGAATTTCATGGGTATGCGGATGCAGTCCGCCACCACTTGTCCCGCCTGCTCCGGCCGGGGCCGGATGGTAAAGAACCCCTGCAATACCTGTAAGGGCAAGGGCAAGGTCCGCAAGACCAACCGGGTCAAGGTCAAGGTCCCCTGCGGTGTGGACCACGGCCAGAGTGTCCGGGTCCGGGGTGAGGGCAGCGTGGGTGCCAACGGCGGTCCCAACGGCGACCTGCTGGTGGAGATCTACATCAAGCGCCACAAGATCTTCCAGCGGGAGGATATGGATGTGCTTTGCGAGGTGCCCATCTCCTTTGCCCAGGCAGCTCTGGGCGCGGAGATCCAGGTGCCCACCCTGGATGGCCCTGTGTCCTATACCATCCCCGAGGGCACCCAGACCGGCAAGGAATTCACCCTGCGGGATAAGGGCATCCCGGAGATCAACAACCCCCGCCGCCGGGGCAGCCACCGGTTCACCGTGGTGGTGGAGACCCCCACCCGGCTGACCAAGGAGCAGAAGGATCTGCTGCGGCAGCTGGACGGCACCATGGACCAGAAGGAAACCCCCAAGATGAAGAAATTCTTCGAGGCCATCAAGGACCTGTTTGACTAAGGAGGAAACCTATGAAACGCACCGATTACATTAGCTGGGACGAGTATTTTATGGGCATCGCCATGCTGGCGGCCAAGCGCAGCAAGGACCCCAACACCCAGGTGGGTGCCTGCATCGTGTCTCAGGATAACATCATCATCTCCACCGGCTACAACGGTATGCCCAAGGGCTGCTCCGATGACGAGTTCCCCTGGGACAGAAGCGGCGACTGCGACGCGGATACCAAGTACCCCTATGTGGTCCACGCGGAGCTGAACGCAATTCTCAACGCCAACGGCCGGGACCTGCGGGGCAGCCGGATCTATGTGGCGCTGTTCCCCTGCAACGAGTGTGCCAAAGCCATCATCCAGAGCGGCATTCAGGAAGTTCACTACCTGTCCGACAAGTACGCAGACACTATGCTGAACCTGGTTTCCAAGCGGATGCTGGATGCCGCGGGTGTCAAATACAAGCGCCTGCGGACCAATGTGGAATCCGTGACTCTGGATTTCATCCCGGAGGAAGACCGGTAATCATTGCGCAAATTTCTTTCGTTGAAATGGAATTCAGCGAAAAATGGGAATAATCCCAATATTTACAGAAAGTTTACTGCTATGATGCCCATCATCGGTTGCCCTACGGGGGAAAATGTGATAGGATACCCATACAGTTTACCTGCCCCAAGGAGGCAACGCTATGGAAAATAACCGCAGCAAGGCACCGGGTCCCGATAAATCCGGGGACGACAAGAAACAAAAATCCAATCTGCTGGTCACTATGCTGATCGCCGTATCCATTGTTCTGGTAATCAGCGTGATCTACAACAATGTGGCCAACAGCAAATATGACCAGACCACATTCTCCGATTTCATGGAGACCATGGAAGCGGGAAATCTGGAAGAGGTTGAAATCTACTACGACCGCATCATCTACCTGACCAAGGAGGAATCCCAAAAACCCGCGGCGGAGCAGAAGGCCTGCTACACCGGCCTGCCCACCGGCGACATCCTGACCCTGGCCCGGGAACTGGAAGCCCTGGGTGTCAAGGTGGATCACCATATTATGGAGGACAACTCCGTGATCATGATGATTCTGTCCTATGTGGTCATGATCGGCGGTATGTTCCTGCTGATGAATATGCTGACCAAGCGCATGGGCGGCGACGGCATGATGGGCGGCTTCGGCAAGAGCCGGGCCAAGGTCTACATGGAAAAGCAGACCGGCGTCACCTTTGCCGATGTGGCCGGACAGGACGAGGCCAAGGAATCCCTCCAGGAAATCATCGATTTCCTCCACAATCCCCAGAAGTATACGGACATCGGTGCCAAGCTGCCCAAGGGTGCCCTGCTGGTGGGCTCTCCCGGTACGGGCAAGACCTTGCTTGCCAAAGCTGTGGCCGGTGAGGCCGATGTGCCCTTCTTCTCCATTTCCGGCTCCGATTTTGATGATTCCTTCGTGGGTGTCGGTGCCAGCCGCGTCCGGGACCTGTTCGACCAGGCCGGCAAGGTGGCTCCCTGTATCGTTTTCATCGATGAGATCGATGCTGTGGGCCGCACCCGGGACAGCCGCTACAGCTACAATGACCAGACGCTGAACCAGCTTCTGGGTGAGATCGACGGCTTCGATTCCTCCAAGGGCATCGTGATCCTGGCTGCCACCAACCGCCCCGAGGTCCTGGATAAGGCCCTGCTGCGGCCCGGCCGCTTCGACCGCCGGATCACCGTGGACCGTCCCAACCTCCAGGGCCGTCTGGATACCCTGAAGGTCCACACCCGAAAGATCCGCCTGGCGGAGGACGTGGACCTGTACCGCATCGCCCAGGCTACCGCAGGTACCGTAGGCGCAGACCTGGCCAATCTGGTCAATGAAGCAGCCCTCCGGGCTGTCCGCATGGGCCGTCAGGCCGTGAATCAGGAGGACCTGCTGGTGTCCTTCGAGACTGTGATCTGCGGTACGGAGAAGAAGAACACCGTCCTGACCGAGACGGAAAAGCGGATGGTTGCTTATCACGAGGTGGGCCATGCTCTGGTTGCCGCCATGGAAAAGGATGCCATGCCTGTGACCAAGATCACCATTGTACCCCATACCGACGGTGCTCTGGGCTATACCCTGCATATGCCTGAGGAGGAGAAGTTCCTCTCCACCCGGGAGGAACTGCTGACGGAGCTGCGGGTCCTGGTGGGTGGCCGCGCTGCCGAGGTGGTTGCCTTCGGTACCATGACCAACGGCGCCGGTAACGACATCCAGCGGGCAACATCTCTGGCCCGGCATATGGTGGCCCTGTACGGTATGAGCGACGAGCTTGGCCTTATGGCTCCCGCTACGGTGTCCCATCAGTACCTGGACGGCCAGTCCTATCTGGACTGCTCCGACGAAACTTCCGCTCTGGTGGACAAGACCGTCAAGAACCTTCTGGACCGGTGCTATCAGGAGGCCAGAAATATCCTGACAGAGAATCGGGCGCTCCTGGACGAGATCAGCGCATACCTGCTGACCAAGGAAACCATCACCGGCGAGGAGCTGATGGCTTTCATCAACGCGGACAAGAACACCGAAGCCCCTGCCGAAATTCCCGAAACCGAAGCATAATAACCTGCCCGGGTGTGCATCCGCACACCCGGGCAATTCCTATGTTGGGTGGATAAATTGTAGTATATATCAGCACCGCACCCCTTGCCCCCCGCATTTATGAGGGGGGTGGCCCGAAGGGCCGGGGGGAGAAAAAAAGAACTCCCCCAGTCAAAAATCGGTTCCGAAGAGCCGATTTTTGCCAGCCCCCTCTTGAAAAGCGGGGGCCGAG
>JAFVWL010000042.1 GCA_017501695.1 Oscillospiraceae bacterium | reverse complement strand
TCGGCTGCATGGTCTTACTCAGCATCAGATACACCGCACTGAGTTTGAACTCCTTGGTATACTTTTTTCTCTCGCCTTTGGGCATCTCGATCTCTCCTTTTGTCATTTCGTGAGTTGTCCAAAAACATTATACCACATTCGTCGCCCTCGGAATGACATGGTGGTATGGCGGGCGCATTGACGGCAAAGATTGACTTTCACCGGCTGCCGTGGTATGCTAATAATTGGAATTTTATCGAAACCGGGAGAAAGGAGCGGGAATTGTGGGCCTGTTTGGAAAACTGACGAAAAAACTGCACATGGACGACCCCGCTCAGGTGAAGCGGGAGCTTCGCTGGCTCCTGGACCGCTCCCGGATGTACCGCGGCGGCATCGCCGGGGTCTGTGTTCTGGGCCTGATGGGTACTGCTCTGGGCCTGGGCGGCAGTGTGGCCAGCAAATACTTAATCGACGCGGTCACCGGAGACCGGCTGGCGGCGGTGGTCAATGCAGGGGTCCTTATGGCCCTGATGACCCTGGGCTCCATTTTGTTCCAGGCCGTGTCCGCCCGGTATGGGGCGGCGGTCCATGTGAAGACCCGGGCGGATATGCAGCAGAATACCTATGGCCGGATCCTCCGGGCGGGCTGGGAAGCGCTGGAACCCTTCCGCAGCGGCGACCTGATGCACCGGCTCACCGCTGATGTGGCCGCCGTGTCCGACGGCATTATCAGCTTTTTGCCCAATAGCCTGTCCGCCCTGGCGCGGCTGGTGGGTGCCCTGGGCATTATGATCTTCTTTGATCCCACTCTGGCTCTGCTGGCCCTGGCGGGTGTGCCGCTGACCATGGTCCTGTCCCGGCTTCTTCTGGGAAAGATCCGGGACCATGACAAGCGGATGAAGGAAATGTCCGGCAATCTCCTGTCCTTCCAGGAGGATTCCTTCCGGAACCTGACCAGCATCAAGGCCTTTTCCGTGACGGAGCTGTTCACCGGGGAAATGTCCCGGCTGCAGCAGGACTATACCCAGGCCTACCTGTCCTTCAGCGATTTCAAGATCACCATGTCCGCTGCCATGTCCGCGGTGAGTATGCTGGTTTCCGGTATTTGCCTGGCCTGGGGTGTGTTCCGGCTGTGGACGGGCGATATCACCATCGGCACGTTGACCCTGTTTCTGCAATTGGCCTCCACCCTCCGGGGTGCCTTTTCCGCCCTGGTGGGCCTGGCACAGCAGGCTGTGGGCCTGATGACCTCCGCGGGCCGGATCCTGGCGGTGGAGGAACTGCCCGGTGAGGATGGGGAGGTTCCCCAGGGCCTTGATCGGGAAGAGACACTGACGGTCCGGCTGGAGGGCGTGTCCTTCCATTACCGGGGCGGGGAGTCGGTGCTGCGGCCCTTTGATTTTGAAGCGTCCCCCGGGGAATTCATCGCCATCACCGGCCCCTCCGGCGAGGGTAAGACTACCTTGCTGCGGCTGCTGCTGGGCCTGGTGGCCCCGGATACGGGCCGGGCGGTGGCAGTGGGCCGGGATACCTATGAACTGAACGCCGGTACCCGCCGGATTTTTGCCTATGTGCCCCAGGGCAGCAGCATGTTTGCCGGAACCGTCCGGGAAAACCTGTGCTTGGTGAAGCCCGATGCCACGGAGGCGGAGCTGGAACAGGCCTTGGAGCAGGCCTGCGCCCTGGATTTTGTCAGACAGCTTCCCGATGGCCTGGACCATCCCCTGGGTGCCGGCGGCCGGGGCCTGTCCGAGGGACAGACCCAGCGGCTGGCCATTGCCCGGGCCCTGCTTCGCAAGGCTCCGGTGCTGCTGCTGGATGAAGCTACCTCCGCCCTGGATGTGGACACGGAGCGCCGGATCCTGGAGAATCTGAGCCGGTCCGGCGGCGACACCGCCTGTGTCCTGGTGACCCACCGGCCTGCTTCGGCGCAGCTTTGCGGCCGGGCCTATGAGATCCGGGACGGCGCGGTGACGGAGGTGCGTCATGGAGCCTGACCTGCGGATTCTGCCCGCGGAGCGGGCCATGGAACGGATATTGGACCTTTTGGGAGAGACGGAATCGGTGCCCCTGGTGATCAGCGGTACCAGCATGGAACCGTTTCTGATCCATCACCGGGATACGGTGTACCTGTCCCGGATCCACAGTGCTCCCCGGGCGGGGGACATGGTGCTGTACCGCCGGGATGGGGGCCGCTATATTCTCCACCGGATCCTGAAGGTCCAGGGAGATACCCTCGACCTGCTGGGAGACCGGCAGGTGAACCCGGAACCGGGGATCCGCCGGGACCAGCTTCTGGCGGTGGTCACCGCCGTGCGCCGGAACGGAAAGCTTATGAAGCCGGGTCATCCGGTATGGGAATTTTATCGGGGACCCTGGCGGTGGCTGCGGCTGCTGCGGCCCTGGCTGATTGGAGGGCACCTCTAGAAACTCCCCTTTTGCGATTTGACCGGGTCTTTGTACCCAACTTTTCATTTTGAAAAGTCCGCAATACACAAAGTATTCCGAACTTTCCAAAACTTAATTTGGGCACAAACCCCTCGCCCAAATCATC
>JAFVWL010000041.1 GCA_017501695.1 Oscillospiraceae bacterium | reverse complement strand
GGGCCTCGGCCCCGGCCACCCGGCCTGCCCGCTTCACAGGGCCGGGTTTCTTGGGCGGTTTCTGTGCGGCCAGCCGATCACGGGCCTTGCCCAGCTTTTCTTCCCGGTTCTCCATGCGGAGCTTGGATTTGTGGAGCTTGGCCTGTTCGCTGTCCTGATGAAACTTCTGGCCACCGTGACCAGAAGCACCGCCCGGTCTACTCTGCCTGTTTTCCATTGGCGGCGTCCTCCGGCTTGGTGGTCAGCAGATTGTAAATCTCTCCTCGGGGGAAACGGTCTGCAAACGGAATCGTCACGCTCCCATAGAACAGCAGGCCCTCACCGGAATTGGACTGCGTGATATAGGAAAGCTGGTGCTCTGATATGCCGATCTGCTTGGCGAGGATGGCCCGGTCGCTTTGAGCCTGTGACAAGAGGATCATAAAGTCCGTGTTGTCCAGAATGTTCTCGATCTCCCGGCTGGCTAGCAGGTCTTTGACGTTCTGCGTCAGGGCCGACGGCACACAGCCCTTTTTGCGAAGCATCTTCCAGACGGCCACGAAGTAGCTGGCGGTCAGCGGATCGCGCAGAAGAATATGGAACTCGTCGAAGTAGCACCACGTCGAAACGCCGTTTTTGTAGTTGGCATTGACCGCTGAAGTGACAAAATCGTTGGTGATGTGCATGGCGATCTTGCGGAGGTTTTCACCCATGCCTTTCAGCACGAAGCACACCACACGGGAATTGAGGTTGACGTTGGTGGGGTGATTGAACAGATTGAGGGAGCCTGTGCAGTAAAGCTCCAATGCCGTGGCGATCCGCTTGGCCTCGGGTTCGGGCTGTTTCAGCAACTCCTCGTACAAGTCTTGGAGCAGGGGCGGCTTGGCCGTTTCCAGCCCCAGCGCGATCTCCCGGTATACCTGACGCACACAGCGGTCAATCACGGTTTTCTCAATGGGCTGCAAGCCCTCCTTGCCGCCCACGATCAGCTCGCACAGGGACAGCAGAAAATCCGCTTTCATGGAAAGGGGGCTGTCCTCGTCGTTGACGCTCATTTGCAGATCCATCGGGGAAATGTGGTTCGGGCTGTCCGGGGCAATCTCGATCACCTGACCGCCCAGCCGCCGCACCAGCGGCGCATATTCCCCCATCGGATCTACAACCAAAATTCGATCCTGGGGAATGGTCAGAAACACATTGAGCAGCTCCCGCTTGGCGGCGAAGCTTTTACCACTACCCGTCGAGCCGAGATACAATCCGTTGGCGGATTTCAGCTTTTTGCGGTCAGCCATGATGACATTATGGGAAAGGGCGTTCATGCCGTAGTAGAGGGACGGCCCATCCATGCGAAGCTCCCGCGTCATAAAGGGGATAAAGATGGCCGTGGAACTGGTGGTCATGCCACGCTGGATTTCAACGCCGTTATAGCCCAGCGCCAGCGAGGACATATAGCCCTGCTCCTGCTGCCAGTCCAGCCGCTTCAAAGCACAGTTGTACTTCTGCGCAATGCCGCCCACCGTAAAAATATCGTTTTCCAGCCGCTCCCGCGTGGGGGCGGTGTTGACGATCAGGAACGTCAGGAGGAACATTCGCTCATTGCGGGACTGGAGCTCGGCCAGCAGGTCTGCCGCGTCCTTGGAAAAGGTAACGAGGTCGGGCGGGAGAATATCGGGATCGTACCCGGCGCGGGTGGCCTTGCGCTGTTCCTCCACCTTCATTTTGTCGATGTCGGAGATTTTACCCTTGACCGTCTTAATGGCTTTGACCTGATCTACCGTCTGAATGTGCATGGTGACGGTCAGCTCCGCGTCCAATTCCAAAATCTCCAGCAGGAGCTTGTCCGACATTTCCGACGCCATGATCTGCAAGTAGGACGCCGCGCCCCACGTCTGGCCCACGCGGAACAGCCGTGACTGCCGGAAGTCGAAGCTGTCCGGGACGATAAAATCTTTCGTCCCCAGCCCGGTATGGGCGATGTCGGCCCACTTGAAGCGGAACGGCTCCCGGCTGCTGGGATGGAGCTGGCCGTGGAGCAGGGCCAGCCGCTCCCGCCCATCGAGGGGCTGGGACTACACCCCCAGCCGCTTAAAGTTGCCCATGACGTCGGCCTCCACACGCTCCAGCCGAGGGCGGGCAGCGGCCACGTTCTCGGCGGGGATGCCGAAAGTGATGTACTTGGAACGCTCAATGCCGTTGTTGCTTTTGGCAATCTGGTTTTTCAGCATCCCGGTGAACTCGGCCCGGACGCTGTTGTACTCGTCCTCGGCGGGCTGGATATTCACCTTATAGCGGCCCCCGGAGCGGGAGCG